>CANDJX010000028.1 GCA_947385185.1 uncultured Clostridia bacterium | reverse complement strand
TCGGAGCAAGACCGACGGCTATGACCCGGACAATTTCTATAATTTCTTCGACGAGCAGGAAAAGAAAGAGAAATAATAAAGTACGGAACGGCAAAAACAAACCGCCTCGATTTTATGGTGTATTTCATAAGGATAAAAGCAAGGAAAAAGTAAGGGAAAAGCAAGGTGTTATCCTTGCTTTTCCCTTTTTCGTCGTTTTTTCTCTTTCCGTCATAATACGTTCCATAATAAGCATAGTGTTTTCCGTCATTGCGCGGAGCGAAGCGACAAAGCAATCCGGTAGAGGATGAGAAAAAACAGGCTGGATTGCTTCGGCGTAGCCTCGCAATGACGCACACCCCCTGGATTGCTTCGCACGTGTTCGCAATGACGAGGAAACAACACCCTTACCGTCATTGCGCGGAGCGAAGCGACAAAGCAATCCGGTAGAGGATGAGAAAAAACAGGCTGGATTGCTTCGGCGTAGCCTCGCAATGACGAGTGAGAAACCCCGTCATAATACGTTCCATAATAAGCATGGTGTTTTCCGTCATTGCGCGGAGCGAAGCGACAAAGCAATCCGGTAGAGGATGAATAAAAATAATCCGGATTGCTTCGGCAATAGCCTCGCAATGACGAACACCCCCTGGATTACTTCGGCAATAGCCTCGCAATGACGCGCCCCTCTTGGATTGCTTCGCATGCGCTCGCAATGACGAACACCCCCTGGATTGCTTCGCACGTGCTCGCAATGACGAGGAAAAACAAAAAAATAATAGCCCACTATACCTCATTTGCGAAGTCAATGGGCTATTATTTTTTACCACAGGGAAAGCTCTCTATGGATCACGCCCTTTACCGGGGCGGTTTGTTTTCGTTATGCGTATCGCGTTGCGTTTTAAGTAAAATCGGGATTATTTGCCCGCTTTCTTTTTGTACGTTTCGAGACGGACTTTTGCGTCCTCTTCCGCCTGCGCAAAGAGTTTTTCCGCAACGTCGGGCTTGGAAGCCTTAAGCGTCTTATATCTCGTTTCGCCGAGTATGAAGTCCTGATACGAAGCGGACGGGTCTTTGGAATCGAGAGTGAAGCCTGCGTCGGGGTTGTAGCGGTAGAGCTGCCAATATCCCGCGTCGACGGCTTTCTTCTGCTCCTGCTGACCGAGATCCATGCGGATACCGTGGTTGATACACGTAGCGTAGCAGATGACGAGCGAAGGTCCGTCGTACGCTTCCGCTTCGGTAAGCGCTTTAAGAAGCTGAGGCTGGCTCGAACCCATTGCGCACTGTGCGACGTATACGTAACCGTAACTCATCGCCATCATGCCGAGGTCCTTTTTCTTCGTGCGCTTTCCGCCTGCGGCGAATTTCGCAACCGAACCGGTCGGCGTAGCCTTGGACGACTGTCCGCCCGTATTGGAATAAACTTCGGTATCGAGCACGAGCACGTTGACGTCCTCGTTCTGTGCGAGCACGTGGTCGAGTCCGCCGTAACCGATGTCATACGCCCAGCCGTCGCCGCCGAAGATCCAGAAGGATTTTTTGACGATGCAATCGCTGTCGGCGTAGATCGTTTCGAGTACGGTCTTGAGTTCGCCCTTAGCCGCCTTTATTGCGGCGGGAAGAGCCGCTTTAATCTCTGCCGCGCATTTCTTCGTGACGGGTACGCTCTTCATGTTTGCGCCCCATTCCTCGAACGAAGCCTTAAGAGCGGCGTCGCAACCGAGTTCTATCGCTTTGCCCATATCGGCGGCGAGCTTTTCGCGGCGCGCCTTATACGCGAGATACATACCGTAACCGAATTCGGCGTTGTCCTCGAACAGGGAGTTAGCCCATGCGGGACCTTCGCCTTTCGCGTTCTTGGTGTAAGGGCATACGGGAGCCGAACCGCCGTATATCGACGAGCAGCCCGTTGCGTTCGCAACGATCATGCGGTCGCCGAAGAGCTGAGTAACGAGCTTGACGTACGGCGTTTCGCCGCAGCCCGCGCACGCGCCCGAGAACTCGAAGAGCGGCTGGCTGAACTGGCTGTTCTTCGGATTGGTGGGAGCGATCCCTTTGTTCGATACCGTAAGCGAATAGTTCCAGTTGTCCTTTTCTGCTTTGATCGCTTCTTCGACGTCTACCATCTTGAGCGCCTTGTCTTTTGCCGGGCAGACATTCGCGCACGACGAGCAACCCGTGCAGTCGAGCGGGGAAACCTGCATTCTGAACTGCATTCCCGCGAATCCGGTAGCCGGCTTGGACTTGAACGAAGCGGGAGCCGCTTTGACTTCGTCCTCGTTCATGAGCACGGGACGGATGCAGGCGTGAGGGCAGACGTAAGCGCACTGGTTACACTGTATGCACTTGTCGATGTCCCACATGGGAACGACTGCGGCGGTGCCGCGTTTCTCGTATTTCGTCGTGCCGGTCGGAACGGTGCCGTCCGCGCTGACTGCGGAAACGGGAAGCTTGTTGCCTTCCTGCGCGTTGCAGACTGCGATGAAGTCGGTAAAATATTTATCTTTAGCCGCTTCTTCGGAAACAGCCGCAACCGCGCCCGTCGAAGCTTTTGTCCAACTTGCGGGAATGTTGACCTCGCGGAGTTCGGAGATCGCCATATCGATAGCGTCGCAGTTGGCTTTGACGACCTCGGGACCTTTCTTGCCGTAAGTCTTTTCGACCGCCTTTTTCATATATCCTTCGGCTTCGGAGTACGGGATAATGTCCGCGATCTTGAAGAACGCCGCCTGAAGAACCATGTTCTGGCTCTTTGGACTGCCCGCTTTCTTTGCGGTTGCGAGCGCGTCGATCACGTACATTTTTATATGCTTCTTTGCAAGCAACTGTTTCATGGATGCGGGAAGCTCGGTTTCGAGGTCCTCGTCCGTCCACTTACAGTTGAGCAGGAACGTTCCGCCGTCCTTGATCGACGAAATCATGTCGTACATCGTAACGTACGCGGGTTTATGGCACGCAACGAAATCGGCTTCGTCGATAAGATATTCGGAATGAATGGGCTCGTCGCCGAAACGGAGGTGAGACAGCGTGAAGCCGCCCGATTTTTTCGAGTCGTACTCGAAATAACCCTGCGCGTATTTGTCGGTATGGTCGCCGATGATCTTGATGCTGTTCTTGTTCGCGCCTACGGTGCCGTCGCCGCCGAAGCCGTAGAATTTGCAACGCACGGTCGATTTGGGAGCGGCGTTTACAAACTCGGGGTAAGGTATGGACGTGTGCGTAACGTCGTCGTCGATACCGATAGTGAAATGGTTCTTCGGCTCGGCTTTTTTGAGCTCGTTGTAAATCGCGTTGATCATGGACGGCGTGAATTCCTTGCTGCCCATGCCGTAGCGTCCGCCTACGATCTTGATGTTGCTCTTTTTCTCGCCGAGAGCGGCGCAGACGTCGAGATAGAGAGGTTCGCCGAGCGATCCGGGTTCTTTGGTTCTATCGAGAACGGCGAGCTTCTTGCACGAAGCGGGGATCGCGCCGACAAAGTCTTTCGCCGAGAAAGGACGGTACAGGCGGACTTTGATCATGCCGACTTTTTCGCCTTTCGCGGTAAGATAATTGATTGTTTCCTCGACGGCTTCCGCGCCCGAACCCATGAGTACGATAACGCGGTCGGCGTCCTTTGCGCCGTAATACTGATAGAGCTCGTATTTTCTGCCCGTCAGTTTGCTTACAGCCGCCATTTTCTCTTTGACGATCTCGGGCACCGCATCATAATATTTGTTTACGGCTTCTCTGCCCTGGAAGTAAATATCCGGATTCTGCGCCGTGCCTCTCTGAACGGGATGCTCGGGGTTGAGCGCGCGGCTCTTGAAGTCGCGGATCTCGTCCATGTTTACGAGCGTTTTCATTTCGTCATAGTCTATAACGTCGATCTTGCTTACTTCGTGGCTCGTTCTGAATCCGTCGAAGAAGTGCAGGAAAGGCACTTTGCTCTTGAGCGTGGACAGATGCGCGACGAGCGCGAGATCCATGACTTCCTGAACGCTGTTCGAGCAGAGCATGGCGAAACCGGTCTGACGGCAAGCCATAACGTCCGCGTGGTCGCCGAAGATGTTGAGCGCGGATGCTGCGAGAGCGCGCGCCGAAACGTGGAATACGCAGGGGAGCAGTTCGCCCGCAATCTTGTACATATTCGGGATCATGAGGAGCAGACCCTGCGACGCGGTGAACGTCGAGGTGAGCGCTCCTGCGGTCAGAGATCCGTGTACTGCGCCGGCGGCGCCGCCTTCGGATTCCATTTCCGCAATGCGGAGAGGCTGACCGAACATATTGACCTGACCCTTTGCCGCCCACTCGTCTGCGGCTTCCGCCATAGGTGACGAAGGGGTGATGGGATAAATAGCCGCAACTTCGGAGAACGCGTACGCGACGTGCGAAGCGGCGGTATTTCCATCGATAGTCATTTTTTTCATCTGGATACTTCCTCCATGTAATATAATGTTTATTATTGTGGCGTAAACGACGTATATCGCTTACCGCCCAATATTATAACATTGTAGGAAAAGACTGTCAACCGATTAGCCGTAAACGCGGTCACTTTTGCTTTGCTTGCCGTCGTTTTATTGCAAAACGGCTATGATTTTTTTCTTCTGCGCACAAAAAACGCGTCTTATGTAAAACTATGTAAAAATCCTTGATTTTTGACGCGAATCGGTGTATACTACAATCTGCAAGGTAAAAAATAAAAGAAATTTTCTATGGAGGAAATCAAATATCATGGCAACCAAAAACGTTAAGGTAGCAATCAACGGCTTCGGTCGTATCGGCAGACTTGCTTTCCGTCAGATGTTCGGCGCGGACGGTTATGAGATCGTTGCGATCAACGACCTTACTTCGCCCAAGATGCTCGCTCATCTTCTCAAGTACGATTCTTCGCAGGGCAACTATGCGGGTATCGGCGGCTGCAAACACGTCATCACGAGCGTAGAACCCGTTATGGCAGAGGACGGCAAGACCGTCGTAAAGCCGGGCTCGATCACCGTAGACGGAAAAGAAATCACCATTTACAAGAACCCCAACGCGGCTGACTGCCCTTGGAAAGCTCTCGGTATCGACGTAGTCCTCGAGTGCTCCGGTTTCTATACCAGCAAGGCTAAAGCTCAGGCGCATATCGATGCGGGCGCAAAGCACGTCATCATTTCCGCTCCCGCGGGCAACGACCTCAAGACGATCGTTTACAACACCAACCACAAGACCCTTACCAAGTACGACACGATCATTTCGGCGGCTTCCTGCACGACCAACTGCCTTGCTCCCATGGCTGACGCGCTCAACAAGTTCGCGCCCATTCAGAGCGGTATCATGTGCACCATCCACGCTTATACCGGCGATCAGATGATCCTCGACGGTCCCCAGAGAAAGGGCGACCTTCGCCGCAGCCGCGCAGGCGCAATCAACATCGTTCCCAACTCGACCGGCGCCGCAAAGGCAATCGGTCTTGTAATCCCCGAACTCAACGGCAAGCTCATCGGCGCCGCTCAGCGTATCCCTACGCCGACCGGATCGACCACCATTCTTACCGCTGTCGTTAAGGGCAAGGACATCACGAAAGAGGGTATCAACGCTGCAATGAAAGCGGCTTCGAACGAGTCTTACGGCTACAATGAGGACGAAATCGTTTCGTCGGATATCGTCGGAATGACCTACGGATCGCTCTTTGACGCTACGCAGACTTCGGTACTCAAGATCACCGACGATCTTTACGAAGTACAGGTAGTTTCCTGGTACGACAACGAGAATTCTTACACCAGCCAGATGGTAAGAACGATCAAGTATTTCGGCGAACTTATCAGCAAATAATCGCGACCCGCGATATGAAATCCCGCTTCGTAACGAGGCGGGATTTTTTATGCCCGCGATCAAGACGCACTAATTTAGCACTTGACACAATCAAGTGCTAATTTTACTTGACATTAGGCATAAATACGGGTATAATCCGTATAGTAGGAATATAAGTATGGCAGACGAAAATAAAAGAGATTATTACGAGGTGCTCGGGGTGCAGAAAAACGCCGACGACGCGACGCTCAAGAAAGCGTACCGCGATCTGGCGAAGAAATATCATCCCGATCTGCACCCCGGTGATAAACAGGCCGAAGCCAAGTTCAAGGAAGCGAGCGAGGCGTACAGCGTGCTGTCCGATCCTCAGAAACGCAGAATGTACGATATGGGCGGTCACGACGCCATGAACGGCGGCGGCGCGGGCGGATTCAATTTCAACGGCGATTTTTCCGGGTTCGGGGATATTTTCAGCGATCTTTTCGGAATGTTCGGCGGCGGCAGAGGTCAGCGTAATCCGAACGGACCGGTGCGCGGCGCAGACCTCAGTTACGTCGTCCGCATCGAATTCGCGGAAGCCGTATTCGGTTGCGAAAAAGAGATCGAACTTACGAGCAAGGCGGAGTGCGTCGCTTGTCACGGGACCGGCGCGAAGCCGGGTACGTCGCCGGTCACTTGCGGACGTTGTAACGGTACCGGTCAGATAGTGCGCACTCAGCAGTCCGTGCTCGGAATGATAAGAAACGTCACTACCTGTCCCGATTGCGGCGGCGCGGGACGTATAATAAAAGAGAAGTGCCGCGATTGCGGCGGCACGGGCTTTACGAGCGCGCGAAAACGGCTTAAAGTCAAAATACCCGCCGGGATCGATAACGGTCAGGGCGTTCGGGTGCGCGGAGAAGGCGAGCCCGGCGCGCACGGCGGCGGACGCGGCGACCTGATCGTCGAAGTCGTAGTACGCCCTCATCCCGATTACAGACGGGACGGAGCGGATATTTATTCGACGGTGAAAGTACCGTTCGCGGTAATGGCGCTCGGCGGCGAGATCAAGGTGCGTACGGTGGACGGCGACGTGCCGTATAAAGTTAGCGCAGGCACTCAGACGGGTACGCGCGTTCGGATAAGAGGCAAGGGCGTACCGAGCGGAAGCTACGGCTTCGGCGCAAACCGCGGCGATCATATCGCAACGTTGAACGTGGACGTACCGGTCACTATGACTCAGGAGCAGAAAGAAGCGCTTAAAGCGTACGACGACGTTATGAACGGCGAGAAAAAGAAAAAGAAAGGCATTTTCGGGAAATAACGAAACCGAACCGGGAAACAGAAAACTATGGAAGAGAATAAACAGAAAATATTGATCGTCGACGATTCCGAAATGAACAGATCCATTCTTGCCGATATGCTCGGCGACGAATTCGAGATCATAGAAGCGTGCGACGGAATAGAAGCGGTCGGGCATATCCGCAGATACGGCGTGGAGCTGTCGCTCGTATTGCTCGATATAGTTATGCCGAGAATGGACGGCCTCGAAGTCCTGGCGATGATGAACAGCTATAAGTGGATAGAGAATATCCCCGTCATTATGATTTCGTCCGAGCGCGCGTCGGCGTATATCGCGCGGGCTTACGAACTTCAGGCGACCGATTATATACAGCGTCCTTTCGACGCCGCGGTCGTTCGGCGCAGAGTCATGAACGCCATTATGCTGAACAACCGTCAGAAGAAACTCGCAGGGCTTGTCGAAGAACAGATTTTCAAAAAGAAGCAGGAGCAGTCGCTCATGCTCAATATTTTAAGTTACGTTATCGCATACCGTAACGGCGAGAGCAACACGCATCTGATGCACGTCAGTACCATTACGAATATTTTACTGCAGAACCTTTTGAAACTGACGGACAAATATAAGCTCAGTCAGAATGAAATAGCGTTGATTTCGGAAGCGGCGGCGCTTCACGACATAGGTAAGATCGCAATAGACGAAAAGATTCTGAATAAACCCGGGAAACTTACGCCGGAGGAATTCGAGATCGTCAAAACGCATTCGGCGTACGGCGCCGAAATACTCGGACACATTCCCGCGTATGATAAAGAACCTCTTATCCGCGTGGCGAGCGACATATGTCGCTGGCATCATGAACGCTATGACGGCGGCGGTTATCCGGACGGACTCAAGGGCGACGATATACCGATAGGCGCTCAGGTGGCGGGGCTTGCCGACGTTTACGATTCGCTTACGAACAAAAAGTCCGTTTCGCACGAAAAAGCGGTGGATATGATTGTCAAGGGCGAATGCGGCGTGTTCAATCCGCTTCTTATCAAGACTCTGAAATGGGTGGCGAATAAAATACAGATCGATATTCACGCGAACGCGTCTATCGGGAATACCCGCAAAGAGGTTGCGAGAATGACGCGCGACGAAATTTCGCACGGGGAACTGACCGTGTCCAAGCGTACCATGGAACTCCTCGAGCGCGAAAGAGAGAGATACCGTTTCGTCGTGTCGATGACGGGCGAGATCATTTTCGAAGTTTACCGCGATCCGACCATCATCACTTTCTGCGAGGAAGGCGCGAAAAAACTCGGCGTGGAACTCAGCGTCAAAGATCCCGCAAGCGACGTAAAAATTATAAGCTGTTTCGGAAAAGAAAACATCGTAATGCTTCTCGAGCTTATCGAGTCCGCGACGTACGATAATCCGCTCGTAAGTTTCGAGTGCGATATAAAGATAAACGGAAAATCGCGCCGTTGCCGCATTACGGTCATGACGCAGTATCTGCACGACGAAACCACGGACGAATACGAGTATTACAGCACCGTGGGCAGAATAGAAGACATTTCGGAGGAAAAATAATATGAATATCGAAACATTTTATAATATGATCGGCGGCGATTATAACGGGATCATGGGTCGTTTCGTGACGGAAGAACGCGTTCTTCGTTTTGTACGGAAATTCCCCGCCGACGGCAGTTTTGCGCTTCTTAAAGATTCGCTTGCCTCCGGCAACGCTTCCGAGGCGTTCCGCGCCGCGCATACGCTCAAAGGCGTGGCTCAGAATCTCGGTTTCGACGCGCTTTATAAAATTGCGGCGGAAGTGACGGATGTTCTTCGCGGCGGCAATCTCGACGTCGGCGCGTTCATGCCCGATCTCGAAGCCGCGTACAATCTGGTAACGGACGGTATCGCCGCATTGGACTGAATTAAGAACATAAACCTTAACGGCACAAAATATTGTGTTTCAAATAGTTGACAAACACAAAATATTGTGGTATGATATGAAAACTCAAACGGATAATCGTAACTGACGGAAATTATTGGCGTAAAAACGCCGTGGAGCGATTGTCTATGAAATGTCGACCGTCTGGGCAGCTTAGAACCATATTATCTTACGGCTCCGAGCTGCTTTTTTATTCCGAAAAGCAAATTTGCCTGCATGGGCAAATGCGTGACGCCGACAAAAGATTTGCTCTCGTCGCTTGTTGCGAGAAGCGAGCAAAGCTCGCGCCACGGCGACCTCCCCCGGGCGGCAAAATATCTTTCATTTTCCGGATTTTTACGAAAGGAGACAAAACAATGGAAGCGTACAGGAACTTTACACGCGGCAAATGGAGTTGCGGCATAGACGTAGCCGATTTCATACGGCTCAATTATACTCCGTATGAGGGCGACGAACGCTTTCTTGCCGGACCGACCGAGCGGACGAAAAAACTGCGCGACGTACTCGGGGGTTTACAGAAACTCGAGAAAGACAACGGCGGAGTGCTCGGTATAGACACCGAAACGGTCAGTTCGCTCCTCAGTTATCCCGCGGCTTATATGGATAAAGAAAACGAGGTCATAGTCGGGCTTCAGACGGGCGCGCCGCTCGTTCGCGGGGTGAACCCGTTCGGCGGAATAAGAATGGCGCGCAGCGCGTGCGAAGCGTACGGTTATAAGCTCAGCGACAAAATCGAAAACGTTTTCCGTTATCGCACCACGCATAACGACGGCGTGTTCCGCGCGTACACGGACGAAATGCGCAAAGTCCGTCACGTCGGCATTCTCACCGGACTTCCCGACGCTTACGGCAGAGGGCGCATAATAGGCGATTATCGCCGCGTCGCGTTGTACGGCATAGACAGACTCATAGAGGAAAAAAAGAAGGATAAAGCCGAGCTCGGACGGCGCACGATGGATGCGGAAAACATCAAACTGTGCGAAGAAGTGCACGAGCAGATCGAATTTCTCGGCTATCTCAAACAGCTTGCCGCAATGTACGGCTACGATATTTCTTTGCCGGCGACAAACCTCCTCGAAGCCACGCAATGGCTGTATTTCGCCTATCTTGCGGCGAATAAGGAGCAGAACGGTGCTGCGATGAGTCTGGGCAGGACGAGCACGTTCCTCGATATTTATGCCGAGCGCGACTTAAAAGAGGGGACGCTCACCGAGTCCGGCGTGCAGGAGATCATCGACTCGTTCGTCATTCATCTTCGCACGATGCGTCATCTCCGCACTCCCGAATATAACGAGCTGTTCGCCGGCGATCCCATGTGGATAACCGAGTCGGTTGGCGGAATGTGCGAGGACGGCAGACCTTTCGTCACGAAAAACTCGTTCCGTTTTCTTCATACGCTTTACAATCTCGGTTCGTCTCCCGAACCGAACCTGACTATTCTGTGGTCGGAAAAGCTCCCGCGCGCTTTCAAGAAATACGCCGCGAGAGTTTCGGCGGAAACAGATTCCATTCAGTATGAAAACGACGATCTCATGCGCAAAATAAGCGGCGACGATTATGCAATCGCGTGTTGCGTCAGCAGTATGAAAATAGGCAAGCAAATGCAATTTTTCGGCGCGCGCTGCAATTTGCCCAAGACCCTTCTTATGGCGCTCAACGGCGGTAAAGACGAGCGGTACTTCATGCAGGTCGGTCCCGAAATGCCGGTCTACGACGGCGACGTGCTCGATTACGACGAGGTCGTCAGGCGTTTCGATTTCTACCTCGCATGGCTTGCCCGCACCTACGTCAACACCATGAACGTCATTCATTTCATGCATGATAAATACGCTTACGAAAAGATACAGATGGCGCTCCACGACACGGACGTAGAGCGGCTCATGGCGTTCGGAGTAGCCGGGCTCAGCGTGCTTGCAGACAGCCTGTCCGCGATAAAGTACGCCAAAGTCAGACCGATAAAGAACGCGGAGGGGATCATAACCGATTTCGACGTCGAAGGCGATTTTCCGAAATTCGGCAACGACGACGACCGCGTAGATTCCATTGCGAAAGAAACTTTGCATAAGGTAATAACCGAGCTCAAAGCGACGCCGGCTTACCGCGGCGCGAAACATACGCTGTCCGCGCTCACGATCACGTCCAACGTCGTTTACGGCAAAAAGACGGGCGCAACTCCGGACGGACGCAAAGCCGGTGAACCGTTCGCTCCCGGCGCGAACCCCATGCATAACCGCGAAACCAACGGCGCGCTCGCGTCGCTCAATTCCGTTGCGAAACTCGATTACGACGACTGCCGCGACGGTATATCCAATACGTTCTCGATAATTCCCGCCGCGCTCGGCAAAACCACGGACGAGCGCACGGAAAACCTCGTGGATATTCTGGACGGTTATTTCGGACAGAGCGCGCATCATTTGAACGTCAACGTCCTCGACAGACAAAAGCTCATCGACGCCATGAACGATCCCGAGCTTTATCCCAACCTTACCATACGCGTGTCCGGCTATGCGGTAAACTTCAATAAACTGACTAAGGAACAGCAGCGTGAAGTCATCTCGAGAACTTTCCATTCGTTCGTGTAAAGGGCGTATATCCGGTTTTCAGTCGCTCGGAACGGTGGACGGTCCGGGCGTCAGGAGCGTAGTGTTCGGCGTCGGGTGCCCGCTCCGTTGCGTGTATTGCCATAATCCCGAAACGTGGTCGGAACCGGGCGAGGAAACGACGGCGGGCGAGCTTGCCGACCGCATTCTGCGATTCCGCCCGTATACGGTTCGCGGCGGCGTGACTTTCGGCGGCGGAGAACCGCTTGCGCAGGCGAAATTCTTTTCCGCGCTTGCACGGCTTCTTAAAGCCGAAGGTATGCATATCGCGATCGATACGAGCGCAAACGTCGTCGGCGCGGACGCGGACGAGCTTATTTCTCTCGTCGATCTTGCAATCGTAGACGTAAAGTTCGCGTCCGAAGCGGAATATAAAAAATATACGGGCGGGTCGCTCGAACCCGTTAAGGATTTTCTCGGAAAGCTCGCGAGGCTCGGCAAACGCGCGTGGGTGCGTCAGGTGATCGTGCCGGGTCTGAACGATACCGAAAGCGACGTCATGCGTCTGTGCGACGTTATCGGACCGTATAAGGATATCATCGACCGCGTCGAGCTTCTGCCGTTCCGTAAACTTTGTCTGGAAAAATACGAGCGGCTCGGCATTCCGTTCCCGCTTGCGTCCGTTCCCGAAGCGGACGGCAAAGCGGTGGAAAAGCTCAACGGGCTTGTCGCGTTCGGACGAATATCGTCGGATTTCGCAGAAAAACGTCGCGAATAAAAAATATTGCGGGCGCGCCGGAAAGTGCGCCCGACTTTTTTTGCCAAACCTATTGCAACCTTTGGCGATATGTGTTATACTGTAATCGAAAAACGGAATATAAAATAAGGGAGCGAATCGAAATGAAACTTATTACTTTCGCGGTGCCGAGCTATAATTCGGAAGCGTATATGCGGAACTGCATCGACAGTATCCTCGTCGGCGGGGAAGACGTCGAGATCATTATCGTGAACGACGGGTCGAAAGACGGAACGGGGGCGATCGCAGACGAATACGCCGCGAAATATCCTACCATATGCAAAGCCGTACATCAGGAGAACGGCGGACACGGCGAAGGCGTCAATCAGGGCATACGGCACGGCACCGGACTGTATTATAAAGTCGTCGATTCGGACGACTGGGTGGACGCGTCGGCGCTCGCCGAAGTGATCGCCACAATCAAACGTCATATAGCGGAGGACAGCCTTCCCGACCTGTACGTGACGAATTTCGTTTACGAACACGTCGAGGACAATACCGCGTTTACGCGTAAGTTTACTAAAAATATGCCGACGGGCAGGTTTTTCGGTTGGAACGAAGTAAAGAAATTCAAAGGCTCGTCCGTGCTTTTGATGCATTCGCTTATGTATAAACTCGACGTTCTGCGCGCGAGCGGGCTCGAACTTCCCAAACATACGTTTTACGTGGATAATATTTTCGCTTACGTGCCGCTTCCGTTTGTGAAAAAGATGTATTACATCGATACGGATCTTTACCGCTATTATATAGGCAGAGCCGATCAGTCGGTCAATATGTCGGTGTTTGCAAAGCGTACCGAACAGCAGAACCGCGTAATGAAGATTATGGCGGAAGCGTACGATATACGCGAGATAAAAAAGACGAATCCTCGCCTTGCCAAATATATGCTGCATACGCTCGCGTGTCTTATGATAGTGACGTTGACATTCACGCTTGCCGAGCCGTCGAAAGAAAAATACGCCGCGCTGAAAACGCTCTGGAAAGACATAAAGAAAAAGGATAAGTGGCTGCACGGGAAACTCAAATACCGTTCGTATCCGGCGATATATTATCTGCTTCCGCGCCCGATCGGTCGCGTCGCAATCGTCGGCGGATATAAGATCACCGCGAAAAAAGTCAAGCTCGGGTAAGTATTGCGAATAAATAAAAACGGAGTATAAATAATGCGAACTCTATGGGTTTAACCGACTTTCGGGAGTTCGATGTCGGATTAAGACGGTCTGCTTTTATTGCAACCGTCTTTTTATTTTTCCGCGGTTGACAAAACACGGCGCGCGGAGTATACTTATTTTATGATACAGACCGTAAATCTCAATTCGTCGCTCGATTATTATATGCGTCTCGGCGCATTGAATAAGGGCGAAACCAATCGCGTTGTGAGCAATGCGCTCGTCGCGGGCGGAAAGGGTATAAACGTCGCGCTCGTGGCGAAAGCGTACGGCGCGGACGTGCGCGCCGTCGTTGCGCTCGGCGGTTTCGTGGGCGATGAGATTGTCAGACAGCTCGAAGAAGCGGAATTGCGGTGCGATTTCGTGCATTTGCGTAATAACAGTCGGATAAACGTCAAAATCAAGGCGGGAGAGGAAACCGAGATCAACGGCAGGGCGGGCGCTCTGACGGACGCCGAAGTTGACGAAGTCGCGTCGAAACTGAATGTCGGTCGCGGCGACTGGCTCGTGCTCGCGGGGAACGCGCCGCAAGGTACGCGTGCGGACGTGTACGCCTATCTCGCGGGCAGGGCGGACGGCGCCCGCGTAGTCGTCGACGCCTGGGGAGAACAGCTCGCGCTTGCCGTGAAAACGAATCCTTTTTTGGTTAAGCCGAATCTCGACGAACTCTGCGGGTTTTTCGGAAAGGATATAAGCGTCGGAGAAGCGCCGGACTATGCGGAAAGGCTGCGCGAACTCGGCGTGCGTAACGTGCTCGTCACGCTCGGCGGCGACGGCGCGGTACTCGCAGCCGAGGACGGCGGAGTGTATACTGCGGATACGCCGCGCGGCAGGCTCGTAAATTCTACGGGCGCCGGCGATTCGACTGTCGCTGGGTTTGTTACCGCTTACGAAAGAAACGGCGGCGATATAATGCGGACGCTTGCGTTCGCGGTTGCTTCGGGCAGCGCGTGCGCGTTTAAGGAAGCGTTGCCGAGTCTCGCCGATACCGAATCGCTCGTCGAAAGCGTAAAGATAAGAAGGGTCAAATGACGGAAACGTCCGTGAAAAAAGCAATCGGTATAGACGGATTCGCGCTCAAAATCATAGCGCTCGTCACAATGACCGTCGACCACGTCGGCGCGGCGTTTTTTCCGAGCGTAACGGTACTGCGTATTATCGGGCGTTTGTCCTGGCCTATATTCGCGTTTTTGCTCGCAGAGGGCAGCCGATACACCCGCAATCCGCTACGCAGAATAGCGACGATCGCGGGACTCGGCGCGGTGTGCGAGCTGGCATACGATATTTTTACGGGCGGATGGTACGGCAATATTTTGTTGTCGCTTGCGATTTCGGCGACGCTGCTGTATTTGCTTCGCACGGCAAAGGCGGCGGCTTTATCCGAAACTCCGGATTATAAACGTAGCGCGATATATTTCGCCGCGTTTGCAGCCGCTGTCGCCGCGGCGTTCTGTTTCGCATTCTTTGTGGGAGTCGATTACGGATTCTGCGGAATCATGACCCCGGTGCTTGCCGGCT
>CANDJX010000027.1 GCA_947385185.1 uncultured Clostridia bacterium | reverse complement strand
GCTCGTGTTCGAATTTATAATGGAGCCGATTGCCGTACTGCTTCGTGCGGAAGGGGAATTGCTCGAAAACGCGGTGCTGTACGGGCGCATTCTCATGGCGGGTATCATTCCTTTCATGCTTCAGAACGTCTTTCAGTCTTTCTTCGTGACCGCCGAAAAACCCACGCTCGGGCTTGTTGTCATAATCTGTGCGGGCGTGACGAACGCCGGACTGGACGCACTGTTTATTGCCGGGCTCGGTCTCGGGATCGTCGGAGCGGCTGTTGCAACCGTTATAGGACAGATAATCGGAGGCGTGCTTCCGATATTCTATTTCGCTTCGAAGAATTCGAGCCTGCTCCGGCTTCGCTTCGTCCGCCCCGAAATCAAACCCGTGCTCAGAGCGTGCGCCAACGGTTCGAGCGAAATGCTCACCAATCTGTCGGCATCCGTAATAAATATGCTTTACAATTTCAGACTGATGCAGTTTGCCGGCGAGGACGGAGTCGCCGCTTACGGTTTCATTATGTACGTCAGTTTCGTGTTCGCGGCGATTTTCTTCGGCTATTCGGTAGGCGTTGCGCCAGTCATAGGTTATAATTACGGCGCGGGGAATACCGACGAGCTTAAAAACCTGTTCATAAAAAGCCATATGGTTATCGTTGCGACCGGCGCGATCATGTTTGCCGCCGCCGAAGCGCTCAGTATGCCACTGTCGCTGCTGTTCGTGGGCTACGATCAAGGACTTTACGAACTTACTTTGCACGGCTTTCGTCTGTTCTCGTTCGCGTTTCTGATTTACGGCTTCAACACTTTCGGTTCGGCTTTTTTCACTGCGCTGAATAACGGCTTGATTTCAGCAATAATTTCGTTCGCGCGCACCCTCGTGTTTCAGATCGCCGCAGTTATGTTAATGCCGATGTGGATGGGGATAGACGGCATATGGCTGTCCGTCGTTGCCGCCGAATTGCTGTCCGTCGCAGTCACCGCCGCATTTATAATTGCAAACAGAAAACGCTACGGTTATATGTAAAATTTTTGCGTCAAACCTATGCAATTCTGTTGACTTTTTTGTGCGAATGTTGTATTATAACTAAGCTTTATGCGGTTGTGGCGGAATTGGCAGACGCGCAAGACTAAGGATCTTGTGGGCGACCGTGCAGGTTCAACTCCTGTCAACCGCACCAAAACAGGAACTAAATCGATTTTCGGTTCGGTTCCTGTTTTATTTATTATATTTTGGACTTTCGTTAAAATTCAAATGTCTTCAATACCTGACAAATAATATAGTCGGGTTGCGATATTTTACCGATAGTGGCTTTTTCTTTTTCGGCGTTTTCTTAATTATATATTTAATTACTCAGAGATATTTACAACGATTTTGGAAAGAACTTCGCCTACTTTACCTTTGATAAACAACGCGTCTTTTATCAACCCGATAGCATCATTATTGATAGTATCATCTTTATTGATCACAACGAGATTTTTTCCTCCGAAAAACCGTATTAAGCCGCTTGCGGGATAGACTGTCAAAGACGTTCCCGCGACTATCAACAAATCGGAGCTTGCAATAGCTTTCACCGCTTTGTTTACGGTATTTTGATCGAGTCCTTCCTCGTAGAGAACCACCTCCGGTTTGATTGTACCGCCGCATTTGCAGGTCGGCACATCTCCGTTAAACGATTTTATATAATCCACGTTATAGAAGGCGCGGCAGCGTTCACAGCGATTTTTTGCGACCGTTCCGTGGAGTTCGTACACGCATTTGCTCCCCGCAAGTTGGTGCAGTCCGTCGATGTTTTGCGTAACAATCGCTTTGAGCTTTCCTGCTTTTTCCAACTCGACTAATTTTTTATGCGCCGCATTTGGCTTAATGCCGTCAACCAAGAGTTTGTCAAAGTAAAATCGATAAAACTCCTTAGTGTTCTCGTAAAAAAAGGAATGGCTTAAAATTGTCTCGGGCGGATAATCATATTTCATATGATACAATCCATCTACGCTTCTGAAATCCTTTAATCCGCTTTCGGTGGAAACGCCTGCGCCGCCAAAGAAAACGATATTCTGACTGTTATCTATTAAATTCTGAAGTTTGGTGATTTTATCTTCCATAATTTTTTCTCCCATCGTCTATGAAAATTAAATATGCAAATAAATTATATCACATTATGTCGGTCTTTCCAAAAGAAAAGGTATCGTTTCTCCGTTCCGCCAAATAAAAAAGCACCCATAAGGGTACTTTTTTATTTGGCGGAGAAGTAATAACCTAAAACGAATTATTTACGAAACTTAATAGGTAGAAAATATTATAGTTCACTTTTCTTCATTGATAGAATTGTCTAAATCTTCATTGGTATCATCGTTATAATTATTCATAGATTTTATTAGATTCAAACTATACGTATCATCTTTTCCCGAACACTTTATACTGTAAAACAATTGATTATAAGAGAATGTCCTCGTTTCAAGGTCAAGGTTATAAACAATAACAAAATACCGTTCTCTTAAATATGCACCAAATGAGTTTTGAGCCTCTACGTCTATATAAACAATATATTGCCCTTCATCGTTATTTTCCATATAAGAACACTCATTCAATCTAGCCGTACTCGGAGATTTCAGCGTGTTACTGATAAGCGTGTACGCACTGTCTTCGGCTAATTTTTTCATTTTATTATCTTCAAATGTACTACATCCGCGCAAACCGAAGAATACAGCGAGCGCGATAATAATTACTAATATCGTTGCACCTATTAACCACTCCCACGGTTTAAGCGAAGATTTCTTGACAGCACCGCTTTGCGGAACTGCGTTCGTTGGGGTCTGTGCGCTTTGAACATCGGTTGTAGATGTATCCGTGCAACTCGACAAGGTGCTTTGGGGCACGTTTGGCGGCGCGTCGAAAACATCGCTTTCGTTCGCAACTAACTGTGTCGAAATATTCCCAAGCGTTGTTATATGATATGTACCGTTTAACGCTAAATTGTTTATATTGCGATTGCCGACATCAACAACGCGCAGATTGTCGTTCCAACCCGACATGCTGCCTTCGGTATACAACTTGGCGCCGCATTTTTCGCACATACACGTAACGGTGCCTTTTATCAGTCCGCTTTTCAGGTCGAGCAACCAGTGCGGATTATTGCCGCAAAAGGGGCAAGACGCCATTTCGTTATCAAACTTCTCTTGAAGCGATTTTGAATAAAGTCCATCGTATCTCTTGAATGCCATAATTCCCTCCGTAAAATAAAAAGTGCGCCAGCCGAAGCCAACGCACGAAAAACGCAAACTCCGACTGTCGCGAAACAATAACTATGCAGTACGGATTTATCATACACACATAAATGGAATTTGCATTTTACCAAATTCAAAAATGTGTATGACAAAAGAGTATATCTTGTCTATTAAAATAAAAATACCCGTACTCCTATTAGGGTTTAGTTATTGTTTCGCATAGTCAGTATACCATATTCCAACCATAAAATCAATAGTTTAGATAGACGATTTTATAAAATTTCATCTTTATGGCACTATGGCGGGTGCTTGATAAAACAAGCGCGCCGCTTCGCGGCGCGTCAAGCACCCGCCACAAACCGACACAACGCAACGAAAAAGAGAATACCGAGAAACCGCCGAAAAAGCAAAGCGGCGGCGAAAAATCGGGCGGCGCGGTAAACCCCTTGCGCACGCCCCGATTTTTTTACGCCGCCGCGATCTTTTGCTTTTTTAACGGCGCGTTCTTTTCGGCGGTGTTATTTGCACCGTCATTTTTGTGCCGTATACGTTCCGTTAGCTTGCCGCTACCTTATGCGCCATACCGCTGCTTTGCAGCCTTTTATTTTTATAAAGTATAACGGATAATATAAAAGCCCGAAGCGAGATTTCGCTTCGGGCTTTTTGGCGGAGGGGACAGGATTCGAACCTGCGTGCCCTTGCAGGCAAACTGATTTCGAGTCAGCCCCGTTATGACCACTTCGATACCCCTCCGCATGGCGCCTCGAATATCAAAGCCTAAATAATATACCATATCGTAGACGAAAATGCAAGCGTTTTGAGTTTGTGTCTGTGATAAAATTTTGCTTACCTGTAATATTGCGTTGTTTGAAATAATCTGTGACATATCTGACGCAATATGCGGTAAATGAAAAGCGGATATGTAAGGAATTTACATATCCGCTTTTCGGTTCGGCGAACGCTTAATAGTGTTCGTCTGTTTCGTCGATTGCCGTTCTGACCGAGTTTCTGTACAGTACCATAGCGGCAAAGCCTATAAGGGCTATTACTCCGGCAAGACTGAACAGTACGATCGAGTAAGCATCGACGCGGCCGCCGCCCGTAAACTTAATGAGCGCAAATGCTATGCCGACAAGGATAAGCGCGGTGTTGATACATCCGAACAAAATACCCATTGCCGTCATGTCGGCTTTCTTGACTGCCAATTCGGTTCTGATTTCCGTTGCTGTCTTCATACGCTTATTATCTGCGGTAAAATAAAATATATTCCGAATAAATCGACAAACGTGCAAAAATCGACAAATTTCCGCATAAGTATATGCGGAGGCAATTTATGGTTTTTGAAAGTTTTCTCGCATTTTTAAGTAAAGTGTTTTGTTTTTCGGCGTATATCAAGACCAACGGCTCGTTTCCGCGCCCGCTCGATCCCGAAGAAGAAAAGACGTATCTCGAGCGTTTCAAGCAAGGCGATAAGGAAGCGCGCGAAATTCTTATAAAGCACAATCTTCGGCTCGTCGCGCACATCGTCAAAAAATACAGCGGGGCGGGCGAGGCGGACGATCTGATTTCGGTAGGCAGTATCGGGCTTATAAAAGGCATTCAGACTTTCGAATACGGTAAGGGAAGTCAGTTGGCGACTTATGCCGCGCGGTGTATCGAGAACGAAATACTCATGTATATACGTTCGAACAAAAAGCATAAGAACGACGTATCGTTATCCGAGTCCGTCGGATCGGATAAAGACGGTAACGATATTACTCTTATCGACGTGTTGTCCGTGCCTGCCGACAGCGTGGTCGAAGAGGTGGAAAACAAAGTCCTCATGGAAAAAATACGGGCTTGCGTAGCAGAACTGCCCGACCGCGAAAACCGAATAATAACCTTGCGTTACGGGCTTGCGGGCGGCCGCGCGTTGACTCAGCTCGAAGTCGCCAAAAAACTGAAGATTTCAAGGTCGTACGTTTCGAGGATAGAAAAAAAAGTTCTTGCGAAAATTTCCGCAAAACTTAATAATTAAACCTCGTATGCGATTGATTTTTTCCATGCGCTTATAGTATAATTTATGCGTCAGGTTTCTTAAAAGCCGAATTATAACAAAGAGGAAACGATATGGAAGTAGTCCTTTACGCATTGATACTCGTCGCATATTTCGCCGTAATGATTTTTATCGGCGTCAAAAGCCGCAAAAATGCCGACTCCGTCAACGGATTCGTGCTCGGCGGACGTTCGGTCGGACCGTGGCTGTCCGCATTCGCATACGGCACGTCGTACTTTTCGGCAGTAATTTTTATAGGTTACGCAGGTCAGTTCGGCTGGCAATACGGCATTGCGGCAACATGGATCGGAATAGGCAACGCCGTGATCGGCTCGTTGCTCGCCTGGGCGATACTCGGACGCAGAACGCGCATAATGACGCAGCAGCTCGATTCAGCCACCATGCCCGATTTTTTCGGCAAGCGATTTAACGACGACAAACTCAAAATCGCGGCGTCGATAATAATATTCGTTTTCCTGATTCCTTATACGGCGTCGCTCTATAAAGGACTCGGAAGCCTGTTCGCCATGGCGTTCGACATACCGTATTTCGTTTGTATAATAATCATGGCGGCTGTCACCGCGGTATACGTTCTGATCGGCGGATATATGGCTACGGCGTGGAACGATTTTATACAGGGACTCATAATGCTGTTCGGCATAGTCGCGATCATAATCGCGGTCGTTGCGGGACAAGGCGGTCTTTCCGAGGCGGTCAATAATCTGTCGCAGATCGGCGTAGACGGTTCGACGCAACAAGGCGCGTATACGTCGTTCTTCGGTCCGGACCTTTACGGACTTATAATGGTCGTTATTCTGACCAGTCTCGGGACGTGGGGATTGCCTCAGATGGTTCAGAAGTTTTATGCGATCAAAAGCGAAGGCTCGATCAAAAAGGGTATGATAATAAGCACCGTATTCGCGCTTGTCGTTGCGGGCGGCTGTTATTTCCTCGGCGGTTTCGGGCGCCTGTTCTATACTCCCGGCGAAGACGGTGCGGTCTCATACGACTCGATCATTCCGGCAATGCTGCACGAGAGCTTGCCCATCGTGCTCATCGCGCTCGTTCTCGTTCTCGTTGTGTCCGCGTCAATGAGCACGCTGTCGTCGCTCGTCATGAGTTCGAGCTCGACGATTACGCTCGACCTGATAAAAGGCAACATAAAAAAGGACATGAGCCAGAAAAGCCAGATGATAAGCATAAGAGTATTCATCGCGTTGTTCATAGTTATCTCTGCCGTCATTGCGATCGTGTACGACGCGTTCAATCTTTCGTTCATCGCGCAGATGATGGGCGTAAGCTGGGGCGCGCTTGCCGGTTCGTTCCTCGCGCCTTATCTCTACAGCCTGTACTGGAAAAAGACGACGAAAGCCGGTTGTTGGGCTTGCTTCGGCTTCGGCGTGACCATAAGCATAGTCGCAATGGTACTGTCGATGTGCGGCGGCTTCCTTTCACCCGAGTTCAAAGCGTCGTTCATTTATATGTATTTCTTCCGTTCGCCCATTTACGTCGGCGCATGGACTATGATTATAGGCTTCGCCATCGTCCCGATCGTATCGCTTTTATCTCAGAAACTCAATCGCGACACTGCCCGCACGGACAAGCTGTTCGAATCGTTTGCGAACGTCGAAACCGCTATCGAAAGCGGCGCGGAGCCTTATCTCAAGGGCACGAAAGTCGAAGACGCGTCGGAAAACGTCGGAGATAAAACCGAAGCGGGTAACGACGAAACGTCTGCGGACGGCGGCGACGGCAACGCCGTATAGTGCCGACACGCCATTACAAAAGATGTACGAATTACTGAAACAACGCCCCGCTTTGGATAAAAATCTCAACGGAAAAACATTCAGACGGTTTTATTGGCTCAAGTCCGAATTATCGGATTTCTGCAAACAGATAGGGTTGTGCTCTTACGGCACGAAAGCGGAATTGACGGATCGCGTCGTATATTATCTCGATACCGGAAATGTCCGCGGCGAAAGCAGCGATAAAAGAAATACGAAATCCCGTCCGAAGAAAGTGAACCTGCGTACAGTCATCGAGGATAACTTTGTTTGTTCCGAAGCTCACAGGATATTTTTTCTGACGCATTTGGGGAATACGTTTAAGTTCAATGCGGAATTTCTGCAATGGCTGAAAAACAACGCGGGCAAAACGTATAAAAACGCGCTTTCGGCATATCGCCGAATGCAGGTTCGGAAAAAGACAACGAAAACCGGATCGGACGAAAGCCCGGAACGCGATACGTATATTCGTGATTTTTTTGCGGATAACGAGGGCAGAACGCTGGATGAAGCGATCAGGTGCCGGAAATACAAGGAAAGTCTTGCCGGGCACAATCGCTATGAAAAGTCCGATCTGACCGCGCTTACATAATCGAATTTTCATATGGACGGAGGAAATAAAATATGCTCGATTCGGTACTGACAATAAGAAATATAAGTCTTAAAAAAGGCATAATTATAAAAATGCTCGTATCCGCGGGAATTATAGCGTCGGCTGTTATACTGCCTTTAATCGTGCATATGACGCTCGGATCGTCGGGCGGAACGTTGCTCATGCCCATGTATCTGCCCGTGCTTATAGGCGGGTGCGTGCTCGGCTGGAAATGGGGGCTCGGCGCAGGTATTCTTTCTCCGCTCGTAAGTTTTCTGATCACGCTTGCTTTCGGTAATCCCATGCCCGCCGCGGCGCGTCTGCCGTATATGACAGTCGAACTTGCAGTGTTCGCCGCCGTTTCGGGCGCATTCTCCCGCGCTATAGCCAAGAATGCGTGGATGACGTTCCCGGCAACGCTTATGGCGTCGGTTTCGGGCAGAATCGTATTTCTGACCTTAGCCGCCGTATTTCGGAGCGTATCGCCGCTTACCGTCGAAACGGTTTGGTCGCAGATCCTGACGGGGCTTCCCGCGCTCGTCGCGCAAGCCGTAATCGTCCCGTTGATAGTCGCGGCTTTGTCGTATATTCTGAAGCGCGATACAAAAAAATGATAAGATTAGAGTGTAGTTTATAAATGTGTAGTTTATAAGAGTGCATTCCATAAGAGTATGTTTCATAAGGATAAAAAAGCAAGGACGACATCCTTGCTTTTTATGTTTAATATTATTTTATTAGGATAAGCGTTATACTTACCGTCATTGCGCGTAGCGAAGCGACAAAGCAATCCAGTAGAGGACGAACGTTTTTTCGGTATGTTGCAAAACGTGCCATAAAATTACATTGTGTGCCATAAGTATTGACAGGAATATCCGAAAAAGTTATCTTTTATTAAAGATAATAATTATATCTTAAGGAGGAAAGAAATGAAAGGTAAGAGAAGATTTGCCGTAGTATTTTGCGTATTGCTTGCAATAATACTTTGTTTGGCGTGTACGGCGTGCGGCGATCCCGAGCCGGAGCCGTCGCCCGATGGTTCGGGGGGGGGAGTTACCGTCACATTCGACGCGAACGGCGGCACGTTTGCGGAAAATAAGACTTCGATAACAAAAAAAGTCGACGGCAACGGAAACGTAACGGATGCGGAAACGCCGTCGCGCGAGGATTATAGCTTTATCGGTTGGTTTACGGCGGCTGTCGACGGGACTGCGGTGAATCCGAAATCGGATAAGATTACGGAAAGCGTGACGCTGTACGCTCATTGGTCACAGCAATATACAGTGACGTTCGATCCGTGCGGCGGAAGTATCGAAGGTCCTGCGTCGGTGAAAGTCGCCGCGGGCGAGAAGTTGACCGAATATCCTAAGGCAAAAAAGAGCGGATCGAGTTTCCACGGCTGGTACTCTGCCGCCACCGGCGGGGAGAAAGTAAAACTTAAGGACTTTACGCCGACCGAAAGCGTAACGTTATACGCCCGGTACGGCGATGTGATAACTCCTCCCGCCGTTATGCCGATAAAAAATCTCAAAGACAAAGAGGGAAAGAAAGTCGGTTATCGCGTGGAAGCCGAGGGAACCAAGTTCGAAGGCAAGCTCGGTCAGAGCAATAACGGCACTCACGTCGAGACGGGTATCGAAACTGCGAGCGGAGGACAGTCTATCGGTTACATAAACGTAGTCGGCAATAAAATAACGTTTACGTTCTCTGCCGCAACGGCAGGCGAGGCGCAGCTTTCGCTTCTTGCGGCGAGTAATAATACGCAGTTCGATATGTCCTCGTATACGCCGTGGGTGGACGATCAGACGGTTTCCGAAAAAGATTTCACTGTCGAATGCAACGGTAAACCCGTAACTTTCGCGCCCGCAAAACTCCGCGGCGCAGGAAAAGACCGTCCTATGACGTGGAATCTTTATTGGGATCCCATACCTTTCGGAGAAGTGGATATAGTCGAAGGCTGCAACACGGTAGTGATAACGGTTGCCGCGCAGACGGTTCCGAATATGGACTGTCTGGATATTGAAACCGACATAGTTCTTTCGTCTGCGGACGGCTCTGCGGCAAGCGGCGAGGCTACGCGTCCC
This sequence comes from uncultured Clostridia bacterium, assembly GCA_947385185.1. GTDB lineage: Bacteria > Bacillota > Clostridia > Christensenellales > Pumilibacteraceae > Protoclostridium. The sequence continues at coordinate 5,405 of CANDJX010000027.1, read as the reverse complement.
GATCCGCCGGCGCCTCCCGAGCCCGAGGTAGTTTACGATAAGGCGGTGACGTGTAAACTCATCGTCGCCGATCACGCCGAAGGTCCGGCTATAGATAAAGCCGTTCTCGGCTTTACCGAGGATATTCCGGTAGTTGCCGTTCTCACGGCAAATCCGTTCAAGATCGGTAATGTCGGCGGAAGCAACGATATAGTATATCTCAGCGACAAAGACGGAAACTCGAGGATGACTGAAGAGTCGCCTTACGTAACGATAGAGTACGAATATTCTGTCGCCGCGTCGATGTTCGGCATCGGACCCGCAAACAACGTCAAACCGTTTACTTATAATATGCAGACGAGCAAGAATACGTGGAACGATATTTCGTCGTATGATCTTAAGATAAACGGTCTTACCCTCGGCGAAACTACGTATACTGCGTTCGGCGGCAAGTTTACGGCAGAGTACGACGTCCCCGAACTTAAGAAGTGGGATACGACCGGATCGTATACCGACGGCGATATTACGCTGAAATATGCTTCGTTCAAACCGGACGACTCGACAAAGACGGATAAAAAACCGCTTATTGTCTGGTTGCACGGACTCGGCGAGGGCGGTACCGATCCGTCGATCGTGCTTCTCGGTAATCAGGTCGTCAATCTCGGCAAGCCGCTCATTCAAAAATACTTTACGACGGACACGTGCGCGGGCGCATACGTGCTTGCTCCTCAGGCTCCCACGATGTGGATGGATAACGGCAACGGACAGCAGGGCGGCAGCGACGTAGGAGAATCGATTTATACCGAATCGCTGTTCAAACTCATCAAAAACTTCGTCGATACGCACAGCGATATAGATTCGAACCGCGTATATATCGGCGGCTGCTCGAACGGCGGCTGGATGACCGTGGAAATGCTGTCCAAGCACGGCGAGTATTTTGCGGCGGCGTATCCTATCGCAGTGCCGTTCTCCAGAACGGCAGGCATGACCGACGACGAATTCGCAAAACTCGTCAACGTGCCTATGTGTATCACGCACGCAAAATCGGATATGACCGTTTCCATAGGCACGACGAGAAATCAGTCGTGGCAGCCCGAATTCAACGGGTATACCGAAACCAACTCCAATTCGCTGTATATAGAGCTGTTGAAAGCGGGAGCGGAGAACGTTTACTACTCGCTGTTCGAGAATGTGGCAATAACAGAAGGCGAGGATAAAACTCCCGCGGGCGCCGCATACGACGGGCATTATTCTTGGATATATACTCTCCGCGACGAGTGCGTGAAGGTGCAGGCTAAGACGGGCAACGGCGACGGCGGAGCGTTCGTACTTGCGGACATCACCGAAGCGAGCGCCGCAACTGTCAGTTTAACGACGGGCGGCGAAGCGGTTACGCTGTGGGGCTGGATAGCCGCGCAGTCAAAAACGGCGGGATAATACGCTTTTCCGCTTATGAAATCAAACGAAAAATCCGGACCGCGAATGCGGTTCGGATTTTTTAGTTACGATGATTTTATTTCCCGATTTCTTCGTTATAGTCCGTAAGATCGTCTATGCAGTCGCGTCCGCGGGACAGGACGGTCACGCCGGTGCGCGCAAGCTCGAGTATGCCGTAAGGACGCATAATTTCGATGAATTTATCGACTTTATTCGATTCGCCCGTCATTTCGCATATGACCGACGATTCCGCAACGTCGATGATTTTCACTTTCATCATGTTCGCCGTGCTTTCGATCTCCGGACGTTTTTCGGGCGGCACGTTGACTTTGATAAGGAGCAGTTCGCGTTTCACGCTTTCCGCGTGGTCGAATACCATGATCTTATGGCAGTCCACGAGTTTGTCGAGCTGACGTACTATCTGATTGATTTCATCGTCGTCGCCGACCGCTACGATCGTCATTCTCGAACGATCGGGATTGTGCGTACTGCATACCGACAGCGAATCGATATTGTATCCTCTCCGCGCGAACAGTCCGCTTATACGCGTAAGTACGCCCGATTTGTTTGTCACAAGCGCGGAAATAATATGTTTTGCGTCTTTGTTTCCCATAATTTTTCTCCTCTTACAAAACCGGCTTTTCGATCACGATCGAGTCGAAGCCCTTTCCTGCGGGAATCATCGGCAGGACGAATTCGTCTTTGTCTATAACGGCGTCGATTACTTTTACGCCTTTGGTCGCAAACGCTTTGCTTAAGACGCTTTCGATGTCCTCGTTTCTTTCGAGTCTGAATCCCGTACCGCCGAGCGCTTCCGCAAGTTTGACGAAATCGGTGGGGTAGTTGATGTCGGTGGACGAATAGTGTTTATTGTAGAACAATGTCTGCCACTGGCGCACCATACCGAGCGTATGGTTGTCGAAAACGATGATCGTTATGTCGAGTCCGAGTTTCGCGGCAGTGACTATTTCGTTGAAATTCATATGGAAACAGCCGTCGCCGGTCATAAGCACGGTCTGTTTTCCCGTGCCGAGACTTGCGCCGATAGCCGCGCCGAGCCCGTAGCCCATTGTTCCGAGCCCGCCGCTCGTGAGCAGCCTTCTCGGTTTTTCGAACATATACGTCTGCGCTACCCACATCTGGTGCTGACCTACGTCGGTAACGACGATTTTGTCGTTGTCGCCGAGTTTATTGACCGCCCGTATAATTTTGCGCGGGCAGAGTTTTCCGTCCGAACCGAGCAGATAATCCTCGCTTGCGCGTTTGCGGCATTCGGAGATCCACGCGCTGTTTTTCGCCGCGTTAAGGCGGGGAAGCATGGCGTCGATCGCCGATTTCGCGTCGGCAAGGAGCGTTACGTCCGCTTTGACGTTCTTATTCAGTTCGGCAAGATCTATATCGATATGTACGATCTTTGCGTTTTTGCAAAAATTTTTTCTGTCGCCCGCAACGCGGTCGGAGAACCTACAGCCTATCGCAAGCACAAGGTCGGCTTTTTTAAGCGTTTCGACTACGTTGGCTTTTCCGTGCATTCCGATGAGTCCCATAAAATTGGGGTGCGACGCGGGGAAGCATCCCAGACCCATAAGCGAAGAAGTAACCGGCGCGCCGATTTTTTCACTGAGCGCGACAAGCTCTTTGCCCGCATCCGAAACGGTGCAACCGCCGCCGATGTAGATTGCCGGACGCTCTGCGCCGTTGATCAGCTCTATAGCCCGCTCGACGTATTTGTTTTCGACGAAATACGGTTTGATTTCGCGCGGCTTTTTCGGCTCGTAATCGGTCACCGCCTGTTGCACGTCTTTCGGAATATCGACGAGCACCGCTCCCGGACGACCCGACGCGGCGATATAGAAAGCCTGACGCATAGTGTCCGCAAGCTCTTCTATGTTTTTTACCATGAAATTATGTTTCGTGATCGGCATCGTTACGCCTGTAATATCGACTTCCTGGAAAGAGTCGCGTCCGAGAAGGGCAGTGCTGACGTTGCCGGTGATTGCCACGAGCGGCACGCTATCCATATTGGCGGTCGCGATACCGGTAACGAGGTTGGTCGCTCCGGGACCCGAAGTCGCGATAACGACGCCGGTCTTGCCCGTAGCGCGCGCCCAACCGTCCGCGGCGTGCGACGCGCCCTGTTCGTGACAGGTAAGAATCTGCGTGATATTTTCGCGTTCTTCATACAATGCGTCGAATACGTCGATTATATAACCGCCCGGGTATCCGAAAACGGTGTCGATGTTCTGTTCCTCGATGCATTTTACGATAATCTGAGAACCCTTTAATTTCATAGAAGTATTCCTCTGCTTTTAGGTGCGTATTTTAACAATTATACAATAACGGAAAGTTTGTGTCAAGCGATATTTATTCTTAAGCGTCAAAGCGACCAACCGAACGCCGCGCCGGTCGCGATTATTATAAGGCAATAAATAAGTATGGAAAGCGTATCCATTATCGTGGTTATCACGGGTGCGGACATCAGAGCGGGGTCGACGCGGATCTTTTTCGCTATAATGGGAAGAAGCGATCCTATTATCTGCGCCATAAGCACGATAAGAATAAGCGAGATACCGAGAATGAGCGAGGCTTTGAGTACGGCGAGATCGGTATTATAATCCGACCACCAGTACATCAGAATGACCCGCACTGTGTTTGCCACCGCAAGAACGATCGAACATATTACCGCGATGCGCCCCTCTTTCAGACTGACTTTCAGAAAGTCTTTGGTCGAGATCTGTTCGAGCGCGAGCGCGCGGATGACCGTCGTGGACGACTGCGAGCCGCAGTTTCCGGCAGTGCCCATCAGAAGGGGAGTGAACGACATCATGAAGCTCGACAGTTCGCCCTCGAATCCGTTTATGACGAGCCCGGTAAACGTAGCCGAGATCATGAGAAAGAGCAGCCACAGCACGCGGCTTTTCGCGTGTTGCCATACGCTCGTTTTGAGATACGTATTCTCGATAGGCGACATTGCCGCCATTTTGGAGAAGTCCTCTTCGGTTTCTTCTTCGATGATGTCCACAACGTCGTCTATGGTGACGATACCGACGAGCCTGTTCTCGCTGTCGCAGACCGGCATGGACGAGAAGTCGTATTTTTTGAAAAGTTTGGCGACTTCTTCCTGGTCGGTGGACGTGCGCACGATGATGACGTTTTCCTCCATGAGGTCGCCGACCTTATCTTCGGGATCGGAGAGCAGGAGTTTTCTGAGCGTTATCATGCCGAGCAGCTTGCGCTCGGCGTCGAGCACGAAACAGTTGTTTATCGTTTCTTTGTCCACGCCGTTTTTTCTTATGGTATCCAGAGCCTGAGATACGGTATAGAACTCTTTGAGATCGACGAACTCGACGGTCATTATGCTTCCCGCCGAATCGTCCTCGTACTGAAGCAGGTGATTGACCGCCGCGCGCGTTTCGGGCTTGGTCTGCGCAAGCAGTTTTTTGACGACCATGGACGGCATTTCGTCGAGCAGGTCCGCGGCGTCGTCGGCGTACAGATCGTCTATGATCGCGCCGGCTTCGGACGCGGACAGCATGGTAAGCAGGTTATGACTGACTTCGGGCGGCAGATAAACGAACACGTCCGTCGCCGTATCTTTTGGAAGCAACCGGTATATCTTGAGCAGATCTTCGGTCTGGAAATCGTCGAGCAGTCCCGCAATATCGACGGGGCTGAGCTCGATGAGCACGCTGCGAAGGAGCGCGATCTGCCGCGAGTCCATAAGATATTTCATGGAATCGCCGATCATCTGTTTGTCGCGTTCCTCGCCGCTCGCAAGGAGTTTCTGAACGACGAAAGGCGGGAGGTCTATGACCGCTCTGCGGTCGTCGTCCTCGTACAGCTTGCCGAGAATGCGCGACGTGTCCTCTATGCTCAGTTCGCGCATGAAGTTGTCTTCCTGCTCGTCGCTGATTTCGCAGATAAGCCGCGCGGCTTTGTCTTTGAGATCGGAAGAGCACACGTCTGAACTCCAGTCACTTACAGGAATC
>CANDJX010000026.1 GCA_947385185.1 uncultured Clostridia bacterium | reverse complement strand
GAGAACGGACTGTATCTTGCGGACATAAAGTTATACACCGGGCGCAGTCATCAGATCCGCGTGCAGATGGCGACGGTGGGATGTCCGCTTTACGGCGACGTCAAGTACGGCAAAAATCAGCCGGCGAATTCGTTTTCGCTCTGGTCGTACGACCTGTCTTTCCGTCACCCGACTACGGACAAGATAATGACTTTCCGTATTTTTCCGCCCGAGAAAGCGCCGTGGACGCTGTTCAATCTCGAGCGTTATATAGGAATAGTAAAACCGCGCGACTGAGGGAAGCGGAATCGGAACAAATCGTTGACAAACGCGCGGCAGGCGAGTATACTGTTTGCGTAGAATACAGCAAAAATATCGGAGCAGAGAATGAAAGTACGGAATTTGCTCGGACAGCGTCTTAAAGACGTTTCGGACGAGAGCCAGATCGAAAGTCAGATACTTATGACCAAGGGCGGGTACATGAAGCTCATGGCGAGCGGAATATACTCGCTTTTTATGCCCACTCAGCGCATAGCGCGCAAATTGCAGCAGATCATACGCGAGGAAATGGACGGCATCGACGGACAGGAAGTGCTGTTCCCGGTCGTTATGCCCGCGTCGCTCTGGCAGTCGTCGGGGCGGTATACGAGCATCGGGAGCGAAATGGCGCGGTTCACCGACCGCGGCGGCAATCCCATGGTACTCGGAATGACTCACGAGGAAGCCGCCGTGCATATGGCGAGCAACGTCGCAAGTTCGTACACGCAATACCCGTTTATGATCTATCAGTTTCAGACCAAATTCCGCGACGAGCCGAGGGCGCGCGGCGGGCTTATCCGCGTACGCGAATTCACGATGAAGGACGCGTACTCGTTCCATACGTCGCAGGAAGATCTCGAAAAATATTATGACAGAGCGTACGACGCTTATACGCGCATTTTCAAACGCGCGGGCGCGAAGAACGTGATCGCGGTCAAGTCCGACTCGGGCATGATGGGCGGAAAAGTGTCGCACGAGTTCATGCTTCTCGCCGACATAGGAGAGGATACGCTCGCTATCTGTCCCGAATGCGGTTACCGCGCGAACATGGAGGTCGCGGACTGCATTCTGAAAAACAAGCCGGGTAAACCCGCGCCGCTTGAAAAGGTCGCGACCCCGGGCAAAAAGAGCATAGAGGAAGTCTGCGCTTTTCTCGGTAGGGAAAAAGAAACGACGGCGAAAGCGGTGGTTTATCAGGAGAACGCAACGGACAGATACGTGATCGTGTTTATCCGCGGCGACCTCGAAGTCAACGAAACCAAGCTCCGCAATCTGCTTAAAAAAGAAATACACCCGGCGGTCGAGATTACGCCCGAAAGCGGTATCGTTCCCGGATTTATCGGCGCATACGGACTTAAAACGGACGCGACGGTTGTGTTCGACCGTTCGCTCGACGGCATAGAGGATCTCGTCGCGGGCGGCAACGAACCGGATACGCATTACACCGGATTCAATATAGCGCGGGATTACGGCAAAGTCGAATACGTCGACGTCGCGAAAGCTACCGCCGGCGGGATATGCCCGAACTGCGGCAAACCGACGCTTACCGTCCGCCGCGGCATCGAAGTCGGGAACATCTTCCAGCTCGGCGATAAATATACCAAGTCCATGGGCATGACGTATCTCGATTCGGACAATACGGAAAAAACGCCGATCATGGGATGTTACGGCATCGGAGTGGGGCGGTTGATCGCTTCTATATGCGAAGAAAGTCACGACGCTTACGGTCCCGTGTGGCCGATTTCGATCGCGCCGTGGCAGGTCGAGGTCTGCAACCTGCGCGTTACCGACGAAAAGGTGCGCTCGGTCGCGGAAAAGCTCGTGAGCGATCTCGAGAATAAAGGCGTGGAAGTGCTTTACGACGACCGCGAAGTCCGTCCCGGATTCATGTTCGCGGACGCAGACCTGTTCGGTCTGCCCGTCCGCGCGGTGGTCAGTCAGAAAACCTGCGAGCGCGGAGTGGTCGAGGTATCCACACGCGATAAAACGCTTAAAACCGAATTCGATACGGCGGAAGCGGCGGAGCGCATAAGCGGGCTCGTCGCCGATATGCTTGCGAAACTTAACGGATAAGCGGTTGCGTTCAAGGAGTTACGTATGAAAAAGTACAGATTGTTTTCGTCGGAAAGCGTGACCGAAGGGCATCCGGACAAAGTGTGCGACCTTATTGCGGACAGAGTGCTCGATGCGGCGCTCGCGGGCGATCCCAAAAGCCGCGTCGCGGTCGAAGTCTGCACGTCCACCGGTTTTGTCATGGTGTTCGGCGAAATGACGACGAGCAGCGACATTGACATAGAAAGTATCGTGCGCGACACTCTCCGCAGTGTAGGATATACGAAAGAGAGCGGCATAGACCCCGACGGATGCGAAGTCATCATCAGAATGGATCGCCAGTCGCCGGATATTTCCATGGGCGTTACGCAGTCGCTCGAAACGCGGGAAGGCAACGCCGACGTCGGCGATAAGCTCGGCGCGGGCGATCAGGGCATGATGTTCGGTTATGCCGACAGCGAAACGAAAGAACTTATGCCGCTTCCGATCAGCCTTGCGCACAAACTCAGCCGCAGACTGACCGAAGTGCGTAAGAGCGGTTTACTCGGCTATCTCAGACCGGACGGAAAAGTTCAGGTCACGGTCGCGTACGACGGAAACAAACCGCACCACGTCGATACCGTCGTTATTTCTTCGCAGCATGACGAGTCGGTCGCGCTCGAAACGATACAGGCGGACCTTAAACGCGAAGTTGCGGAACACGTCATAGACGGCAGCCTTCTTACCGCCGATACTAAATATCTTATCAATCCATCCGGGCGGTTCGTGCTCGGCGGACCCGCGGGCGACAGCGGAGTTACGGGCAGGAAAATAATCGTCGATACTTACGGCGGAGTGATCCCGCACGGCGGCGGCGCGTTCTCGGGCAAAGACCCGACCAAGGTCGATCGTTCGGCAAGCTATTACGCGCGGTACGTCTGCAAAAACATGGTTGCGGCGGGAGCGGCGGAAAAGCTCGAAATCCAGGTCGCTTACGCAATCGGGCGGGCGCGTCCCGTATCCGTGAGCGTCGATTCGTTCGGTACGGGCAGAAAGAGCGACGAGGAATTGCTCGGGATCGTCGAAAGAGTTTTCGATTTCCGTCCCCATGCGATAATCCACGCGCTCGGGCTTACGAAGCCGATGTATTCGCAGTCTACGAACTACGGGCATTTCGGCAAAGACGGATTGCCGTGGGAAGAAACGGACAAGGTCGAAGAAATAAAAAAATACCTCGCATAACGAAAATTACGATAAACGAAGGCACGCCGACGGCGTGCTTTTCATATATAACAGTTATGCATATTCATTTTATCGGGAGCGAAGGCGTGAGCATGAAATGGCTTGCGGAGTATTATGCCGACCGCGGTCACAGCGTAAGCGGGTCGGACGCGGCGACGGGCGGGCATGACGCGGCGAACGTGCACGGAGCCGATATCGTTATATATACGTCGGCTGTTCCCGAAACGAACGTTGAGCTTGCCGAAGCCCGCAGGCTCGGCATAAAAATCATGACGCGGGCGGAAGCGCTCGGGGAAATTTCGCGGACGTTTCCGTTCCTTATCGCAGTCGCCGGCACGCACGGCAAGTCTACCGTTACGGCGATGACCGCGGCGGCGCTGCGCCGTCACGATCCCGCCATGCATCTCGGCGGAACGGTGGGCGGCAGACGGGGAAGAACTTCGGGGAAAGTCCTCGTCGCGGAAGCGTGCGAATATATGCGCAATTTTCTGACCCTTTCTCCCGACGTCGGCGTTGTGCTCAATATAGAACTCGACCACACCGATTGTTATAAATCCGAAACGGAACTTATCGAAGCGTTCGCTCTTTTTGCGTCGCGTTGCAAGACCGTCGTGCTTCCGTGCGAACTCTCGTATATCTGCCCGAATAAAGCCGTGCGCGTGGGACTTACGGGCGAATACGCGCTCATCGGAGAGGAACGCATTCCTTTCGGTACGCGCATTACGGTCAAAACTCCGGACGGAGCGCGCACGTTCGACACTTTGCTTTTCGGCAGGCATAACGCGCTCAACGCCGTGTTCGCGATTGCCGCGGCGCGCGTCTGCGGAGCCGATTACGACGAAATCGCCGAAGGGCTTTCCGCTTTCCCGGGCGTGGACAGACGAATGCAACAGGTAGGCGAAACGTGCGGACTGCCGTTGTTTTCGGATTATGCGCACCATCCGACCGAGATCGCCGCGAGCCTCGAAGCGCTCAGAGCGATAGGTTACTCGCGTCCGCTCGCGGTTTTCCAACCTCATACGTTCGAGAGGCTGGCAGTGTTTTCCGACGCGTTCGCGACCGCGCTCAAAAGCGCTCGTACGGTAGTTTTGCCGGTGTTCCGCGCGCGCGGCGAAGGGAGCGGAGCGAGCCCGCTCGGGCTTGCCGACAAAATCAATACGAGCGGCGGGGAAGCGGTCGCCGCCGCGGACTTTGTCGACGCTGCGGGACTTGTGCGCTCGCTGTCTTACGACCGCGACGTCGTGATAGTAATGGGTGCGGGGGATAACGAAAAAATACTGCCGTTTTTGCTCGGGAATAATGCGATATGATATGAATTTTCGGCGTTCAATCTCTTGCAAAAATTCGCGGATTATATTATACTGAAAGAAAAAACGAGGTGTACGAATGAAAACGATCGCGCTCATTGCGCACGACAATAAAAAGAAAGAAATGATCGAATGGGCGGAACGGAACAAAGCCGTTTTGTCGAAGTACGAACTTTGCGGCACGGGCACGACGGCAAAGCTCGTCGCCGAATCCACGGGACTCGAAGTCAGGCGTTATCTGTCCGGACCGCTCGGCGGCGATCAGCAGATAGGCGCAAAAATCGCCGAAGGTAAAATCGACGTAGTGGTATTCTTCTGGGATCCGCTTCAGGCTCAGCCGCACGACCCCGACGTCAAAGCGTTGCTTCGTATCGCCGTCGTCTACGACATTCCCATTGCGACGAATAAGGCGACCGCGGATTACGTGATAACTTCGCCGCTTCTTTCCGAATCCGAATAAGTCCGAAATACGACAAGCATATGCAAGCAGCCGTACGGCGTCAGATCGCCCCGGCTGTTATATACTTAAGGGAACGCTATGGAAAAATTTTCGGAAAGATTAAAAGAATTAAGACAAGAAAAGGGATTGTCTATTCAGGGACTTGCCAAGGAAGTAAAAATAAGCTCGTCGTCGCTTTGTCGTTGGGAAAATTGTCAAGCGGACGTAAAAGGTTCTCAGCTCGTTATGCTTGCCGAATATTTCGGCGTTACTATCGATTACTTAATGGGTTTGGAAGATTAGTAATTTACACTATTGTATTTTTAAGAATCGAATCGTTTGCCGCGATACGTAAAATCCCTCGGGCTTTTGTCCGAGGGATTACTTTTACATATATATTGACGGAACGTGCGTTTTGACGCCGCGCCGTTTTTCCGAAATCTTTACGGCGTCTGTTTGGAAATTCGTCGAGTAATTTCAGTTATCGCCGAATTCTTTTTCGTTTTTATTCGTCAGCTTGTTTATCGCGCCTATGAGCGCTTTTATCGACGCGCGCATGATGTCGTTGTCGATGCCGACCGCCCACGCTTTGTGATTGACCGCGTCGGTGATGCCGACGTATGCCGCGGCGCGGGAGTGCGAGCCTTCCTCGAGAGCGTGCTCGGAATACTGCAGGTTGGAGTACGCTATGCCGATGTTCGATTTGAGCGCGTTGGATACGGCGTCGAGCGCGCCGTTTCCCGTACCGATCAGATCGCGGGTCTTGTTGCCTTCGCGCACCGTTACAGAGGCCTGTACTCCGCCGCTTACGTTGTTGAACGTATAGCGGACGAAAGACAGAGGCGATTCTATATTGACGAAATTGTCCGTGAATACGCCGAGCACTTCGTCGGGAAGCAATTCTTTATGCGCGTGATCGGACGCGTTCTTGACCGCATAGCCGACGGCTTCGCGCATATTTTTCGGGATATGATAGCCGAACGACTGTTCGAGCAGATAGCTTACGCCGCCTTTGCCCGACTGACTGTTGATACGTATGACGTCGCCGTCGTAGTTTCGTCCGATGTCGGCGGGGTCGATGGGCAGATACGGAACGTCCCAGTATTTTTTATCGTGTTCTTTCCGGTAAGTCAGACCTTTGGCGATCGCGTCCTGATGACTGCCCGAAAAAGCGGTGAATACCAGTTGCCCCGCATACGGCTGGCGCGGCGGCACGGTCATGTTCGTAAGCCGCTCGTATACGGCGCGTACGGACGGAATGTCCGAAAAATCGAGCAGGGGATCTACGCCGTGCGTGAACATATTCATGGCAAGCGTGATTATGTCCACGTTGCCCGTCCGTTCGCCGTTGCCGAAAAGCGTGCCTTCCACTCTGTCCGCCCCCGCGAGCAGTCCCATTTCGGCGTCGGATACTCCGCAACCGCGGTCGTTGTGCGGGTGAAGCGAAATAAGAACGCTGTCCCGCCGCGCAAGGTGCTTGTGCATATATTCGACCTGGCAGGCGTATACGTGCGGCATACTCATTTCAACGGTGGACGGAAGGTTTATTATAAGCGGACGCTCGGGCGTAGGCTCGAATACTTTTATGACTTCGTTGCATATTTCGAGCGCGAACTCCGGCTCCGTCCCCGTAAACGACTCGGGCGAATACTCGAACAGGTAGTTCCCGCCGTCCTCTTTCGCAAGGCGTTTTATAAGCTCCGCTCCGTCGGTTGCGATCCTGATTATTTCCTCTTTGCTCTTTCCGAAAACCTGCTCCCTTTGCGCGACAGAAGTGGAGTTATACAAATGCACGATCGCTTTTTTGCAGCCCTTGAGCGCCTCGAACGTGCGGCGTATTATGTGCTCGCGGCTCTGCGTGAGGACCTGAACGGTGACGTCGTCGGGAATAAGATTATTGTCTATCAAAGCGCGCAGGAAGGTGAATTCCGTTTCGCTCGCGGCAGGGAAGCCGACCTCGATTTCCTTGAACCCGACTTTGACGAGCAGGTCGAAAAACTCGAGCTTTTCTTCGAGGCTCATCGGGGTTACGAGCGCCTGATTACCGTCGCGCAGGTCTACGCTGCACCAGATCGGCGGTTTTTTCACGCTGTCTTTTTTGCACCAGTCGGTGCAATCCTCGGGCGGCATAAAATAGCCTTTCGCATACTTTTTGCAGTTTTCCATGTTTGACTCCTTCGGGGCAAAAATAAAGCCCCTTAACGTGAAAGTTAAGAGACGAACGAATCCGCGGTACCACTCTTATTCCGACTTCAAGTCGGCGCTTTGCAGGATACAATCATATCCCTTCCCACCTGACGCGGGGAACTTGCGTCGCAGTCTACTTGGGAGTTTACGTCCCGTTCGGTGCGCGGCTTGACATCCTTTATGGCGAGTTCGTTCCGTCCGAAGTCGTCGTCGTTACACCAACCCGACGTTCTCTTTGCACCCGAGGCGGAAGTACTATTCCTGTAAGGCATTGCCTTTGTTTTTATTTTATGTGATTATATCTTAAAAAGTTTCGTTTGTCAAGAGTTTTGCCGCGGTTTCGGAAGAATATTTTCGGGGCGTATAAAATGAAGTGCGACAAACCTAAATGCAATTACAAATAAAGATTTATAATGAGCGGAACTTCGTGAAGCATTATAGCAGATTCTGGATCGAGAGTCAATTTCGTGGAACTCCACGAGAGAAAATATTTGAATTTCATATAATAATCGTGGAATTTCTATAAGGAAAATCACGATATATTATGAAAACAAGCGAAGCAATCTTAAAGCGCATAGACGAAATATGCGTCGAAAAAGGAAAGAATGTTTGTAAAGCGTGTTTAGGCGGAGGAAAATCGCCGTCCGCTCTCTATGACTTAATGAAGGGCAGGACGAAATGTCCGAAAGTAACAACGATAAAAAGTTTCTGCGAGGGCGCAGGTATAACGTTGTCCGAATTTTTCGACAGAGATTATTTTAACGATTCGGAAGATGACGATTAAACCGTAAGTTCCTATATAATTTACTTCGAGGTCTCAAAAAACGCTTGACTTATGCCGAACGGTATTGTATAATATCGCAGAACCGCTCGGAACGGGTCTTTTAATGTGCGCTTTAGTAGCGCGCAACCTTTGCCGGCGGAAACATCAAGTGAAGGAGGTAGCTAAATGTACGCAGTAATACTTACGGGCGGCAAACAGTACAAAGTCGAGGCCGGCGACGTTATCGAGGTGGAAAGACTGGATGGCGAAGCGGGAGCCAAGGTGGAGTTCACCGCCATTATGACGGTTGACGGCGACAAGATCGCGACCGGCGGGGAAGTCAAAGCAAAGGTATGCGGCGAGATCGTCAAACAGGGCAAGACCAAAAAGATCGTTGTGTTCAAGTATAAGGCAAAGAAGAACGAACGCGTCAGAAACGGTCACAGACAGGCATTCACGAAAGTGAAGATCACGAAAATCGCTTAAAAATTCAAGGAGATCATTATAATGAATATATTCGCATTCAGACCGCTTGTCCTCATGGCTCATAAGAAGGGCGGCGGCTCGACCAAAAACGGCAGAGACAGCAACGCACAGCGCCTCGGCGTCAAGAGATATTCGGGTGAAATCGTCAAAGCGGGCAATATCCTCGTCCGTCAGCGCGGAACCAAATTTCACGCCGGCGAGAACGTAGGCAGAGGCAGCGACGATACGCTTTTCGCAAAAGCGGACGGCGTAGTCAAGTTCGAGAGATACGATAAGACCCGTAAAAAGGTTTCGGTATATCCCGCGTAAACCTTAATAATCACAAATTACGAACGGACAGGTTTTCGGAACCCGTCCGTTTTTCTTTTTATTTATAAAATCGTTGCGTAACTTTCGTTTAAGTGGTATACTGTTATTTAATGACCGAAATCAAAGGAACAATCGCGGAAATACGCTTTCGCAACGAGGAAAACGGCTATACGATAGCTACGGTGGAAACCGACCTGCAACCGTTTACGGTAGTGGGCGTATTTCCGCCCGCGGGCGAAGGCAGTTACGTATCCTGTTCGGGCAACTTCGTCACTCATCCTAAGTTCGGCAGACAGCTGAAAGCGGACTCGGTGCGGCTCGAACGTCCGGACAGTATATACGGCATGATACAGTTCCTCGGCAGCGGCATGATAAAAGGGATAGGTCCGAAACGCGCCGAAGCGATCGTGTCGAGGTTCGGCGGCGAAACGTTCGACGTTATCGAAAATTATCCCGAACGGCTTACGAAGGTTTCGGGCATAAGCAACCGTATGGCGAAAGAGATCGCGTCGTCGTACAACGAAGTCCGGATCGCCGCCGAAGCCATGAGCTTTCTTATGGAATACGGAGTCACGAGCGGGCTTGCGCTTAAGATTTTCAACGAGTATAAAGAGCACACCGTCGCCATGGTGAGCACGAATCCGTATCGTCTTATCGAAGACGTCAAGGGTATAGGTTTTCTGACCGCCGACCGCATGGCGGCGTCGCTCGGGATCGATAAGAAAAGCGATTTCCGCGTACGCGCGGGACTGCTTTACACGCTCGGCGAGAATTCGGAAAAGAGCGGCAACACGCTTATGACGCGCGCCGCGCTTATCGAAGAAACGGACGGACTGCTTGGTCTGGACGACGGAGAACTTATAGAAAAAAACGTTTCCGAAATGCTTATTTCGAGAAAGCTGCGCGAAGTGGAGTACGAGGGCGAGCGTGCGATCATGTCGGCGGGACTGTACCGCGCCGAGTATACGGCGGCGAACAAGCTGTGCCGTATGCTCGAATCCTCCAACCGCGCGTTGCCCGATTGCTTCGACGAGATCGCCGAGTTCGAGCGCACAGAACGCGTTTCTTTTCATTCCGAACAGAAAAACGCGATCGTTTCCGCGCTTAAGAACGGCGTTTCCGTCATTACCGGCGGACCGGGCACGGGCAAGACGACCATCGTCCGCTGCATACTCGGCATACTGAAAGCGCACGGATTTTCGGTCAAGCTCATGGCTCCGACCGGTAGGGCGGCGAAAAGACTGTCGGAGTCGACGGGCGCGGACGCGTCCACGATTCACCGCGCGCTTATGGCGGAAAACAGCGGCGACGAGGGTGGCGGACTGAATTCGGACGCGATAGTGATCGACGAGTTTTCCATGGTGGACGTCAATCTGCTGTCCGACCTTCTCGGCGAGCTGCGCGACGACGCCAAGCTCGTTATAGTCGGCGACGCCGATCAGCTTCCGAGCGTGGGCGCGGGCAACGCGCTTGCCGACGTCATTTCGTGCGGTATAATCCCGGTCGCGAAACTGACGCGCATTTACCGTCAGGACGAGAACGGGCGCATAATCGTCAACGCGCATAAGATCAACGCGGGCGAAATGCCCGATCTTCGAGGCGGGAACGATTTCTTTTTCCTGCGAAGCGAAAGCGCGGCGGAGAGCGCTAAAATCACGGTGGACTTAATAACCCGCCGCTTGCCGAAATATCTCGGTTGCGACGCGGGCAGGCTGCAGGTGCTTTGTCCCATGAAAAGCGGCGAAGCCGGCGTCCTCAATCTGAACAGACTGCTTCGCGCGGGGATCATAGGCAAGCCTGACAGGGAGATCGTAATAGGCGATACCGCGTTCGCGGCTGGCGATAAGGTGATGCACGTCGTAAATAATTACAACCTCATGTGGGTGAAGAATTATTCGTCGGGCACGGGTGTGTTCAACGGCGATATGGGGTTTGTTACCGAAGTGCGCACGGACAGCGGCGAAATCCTCGTCGAGTTCGAGGACGGACGGCGCGTGACCTATGCCGGCGAGGACAGGAATCAGCTCATGCTCGCATACGCGGTGACCGTACATAAGAGTCAAGGCAGCGAATACGACGGCGTAGTGATACCGATAGCCGGAGGTCACCCCATGATAATGACGCGCAATCTGCTTTATACCGCTATCACGCGGGCGAAGAGTCTCGTCGTGCTCGTCGGAACCGAAGACGGCGTTTCGAGAATGGTGCGGAACAATTATATAAGCAAGCGTCAGACTATGCTCGGACGGTTTTTGATCGAAGTCAGCCGCAAAATGTCGATGTTATACGGAAATTTTGATACCGATAACGCCCCTTAATCGTTTGAGGTTTTCGATCGTTTGTGATAGAATAAAGAATAAGTCTGACATGAAGGAGAATTTATGACCGATATAGAAATCGCAACGGCGGCAAAGCCGCGGAAAATAACCGAAATCGCGGCGTCGATCGGGATAGGCGAGGACGACCTCGAGCTTTACGGCAAATACAAAGCCAAAGTTTCGTGTAAGGGCGATAAGCGCGGCAAAGTCGTGCTTGTCACCGCTATAAATCCCACGCCCGCAGGCGAGGGCAAGACCACCGTTTCGATCGGTCTTGCCGACGGAATGAAAAAACTCGGCAAGAGCGTGTGCCTCGCGCTTCGCGAGCCTTCGCTCGGACCGGTGTTCGGAATCAAAGGCGGCGCGACGGGCGGCGGCTATGCGCAGGTCTTGCCGATGGACGACATCAACCTGCATTTCAACGGCGATTTTCACGCCATAGCGGCGGCGGATAATCTGCTGTCCGCAATGATCGACAATCATATTTTCCAGGGCAACGCTTTAAGGATAAAAAACGTCACGTGGCGGCGCGCGCTTGACGTGAACGACCGCTCTTTACGCACGGTGACTTGCGGAGTGGGGTATAACGAGCGCACCGATCATTTCGACATAACGGCGGCAAGCGAGGTCATGGCGGTATTCTGTCTTGCCCGCGATCTGACCGACTTAAAAGCCCGTCTCGGTCGCATAGTCATAGGAAGCGACGAGGATGGCAATCCGGTTACCGCAAAAATGCTCAAAGCCGACGAGGCGATGACGATACTCTTAAAGGACGCGATAAAGCCCAACCTCGTCCAGACGCTCGAGGGCACGCCCGCGTTCGTCCACGGCGGACCGTTTGCAAACATCGCGCACGGCTGCAACAGTATCATCGCATCGAAAGCGGCGATGAGCTATGCCGATTACGTAGTTACCGAAGCGGGTTTCGGAGCCGATCTCGGCGCGGAAAAATTTCTCGACATCAAGTGCCGCGCGGCGGAGATCCAACCGTCGTGCGTGGTCGTCGTCGCGACGTTGCGCGGGCTGAAATACGGCGGCGGAGTACCGAAAGCGGAAACCGGGAAACCGAACGTCGAGGCGCTTAAAGCAGGTGCGCCCAACCTTTTCAAGCACGTGGAAAACATAACCGAAGTATATAAACTGCCCTGCGTCGTGGCTATAAACAAATTCGTTACGGACACCGACGAGGAGATCGCGTACCTTCGCGATGAGTGCGCGAAGCGCGGCGCGGAAGTATGTCTTGCCGACGTGTGGAGCAGGGGCGGCGAAGGCGGAAAGGAACTTGCCGCGGCAGTCGTAAAGCATATGGACGCTTACGACGGAAAAATGGACTACGCTTATCCGCTTGCGGCAAGCATAGAAGAAAAGATCGGGCTTATCGCAAAAAGGATCTACGGCGCGGACGGAGTGGATTTTACGCCCGAAGCCGCCGAAATGCTTAAAAAGCTCGAAAACGATCCGGCTTGCAAAAATCTGCCCGTGTGCATTGCCAAGACTCAGTATTCGCTGTCCGACGATCAGACTAAACTCGGCAGACCGAGCGGTTTCCGCATAACCGTACGCGAGCTGTACTTCAGAGCGGGCGCGGGCTTTATCGTCGCCGTGACCGGCAAAATTCTGCTCATGCCCGGACTGGGTAAAACTCCCGCCGCCGAAGGCATGACGATAAATACCGAAACCGGAGAGATCAAAGGACTTTTCTGATATGGCAAACTTTATCGAGGAAGTTATAAATAACGATATTGCGAGCGGCAGGACGAAAGAAGTCGTCACCCGCATACCGCCCGAGCCGAACGGATACCTGCACATAGGTCACGCAAAGAGCGTCTATATAAATTATTATATGACGGCGAAAGCTTACGGCGGAAAGTGTCATCTGCGTTTCGACGATACCAATCCGGCGAAAGAGGACGACGAATACGTCAACGCCATTATCCGCGACGTAAAATGGCTGGGCTGGCAGGGCGAGATCACTTTTGCGTCCGACTATTTCGAAAAAACTTACGAGTGCGCGAAACTCATAATCAAAAAAGGTCTGGCGTACGTGGACGATACTCCCGCCGAGCTTATGCGAGAGATGCGCGGCACGCTCACCGAGCCGGGCAAGGAAAGCGCGTGCCGCAATCGGAGCGTCGAAGAAAATCTCCGTCTGTTCGAAGAAATGCGTACGGGCAAATATGCCGACGGCGAGCTCGTTCTTCGCGCCAAAATAGATATGTCGTCGCCGAACATCAATATGCGCGATCCCGTAATATACAAGATCCTGCATACGTCGCATTACCGTCAGGGCGATAAGTGGTGCATATATCCTCTTTACGATTTCGCGCACCCCATTCAGGACGCGATAGAAGGTATCACGCATTCGCTTTGCAGTCTGGAGTTCGAGAATCACAGACCGCTTTACGAATGGGTGGTGGACAATCTGAAAGAATTTTTCCCGAATCCGCCTAAACAGCGCGAGTTCGCACGGCTGAATATCGAACGTACCATAATGAGCAAACGGTATCTCAAACGGCTCGTGGACGAAGGCAAGGTGGACGGTTGGGACGATCCGAGAATGCCGACGATATGCGGACTCCGCCGTCGCGGTTATACTCCGACCTCCATTCTGAAATTCGTGGAAGAAGCGGGTATCGCAAAGGCGGACAGCGAATGCTCGCCCGAACAGCTCGAGGCTTGCATAAGGAGCGAACTCAACGATACCGCGCCGCGCGCAATGGCGGTGCTGTCGCCGTTGCGCCTGACGATAACGAACCGTCCCGACGGCTGGACGGAGGAGTGCGAAACGGAGGTAAATCCGAACGATCCGACCTCCGGCAAGCGTAAGATTACCGTCGGCAAACACCTGTATATCGAAGAAAGCGATTTCGCCGTCGTGCCTCCGCCTAAATACAAGCGGTTGACGGTCGGCGCGTACGTGCGGCTCAAAAGTTCGTATATCGTGAAATGCACGGGTTATGAAACCGACTCAAACGGCAAGCCGAACGTGCTTTGCGAAGTTGTGGAAGGAACGGTCGGTTCCGACGTCGATGGCGTAAAAGCGAAAGGCGTCGTGCATTGGGTGAACGCCGACGACTGCGTGGACTTCGAAGCTCGTTTCTACGATCATCTGCTCCTGCCTTACGACGGCGTGCATGAAGATTTTGCGGACAGAATGAACCCCGATTCGCTTGTCGTATACGCCGCAAAAGGCGAAAAGATCCTCGGCGAAGCGGAAAAAGGAAGTTCGTTCCAGTTCGTGCGCACGGGTTATTTCGTCCGCGACATCAAATCGGACGGCATTGTATACAACCGCATAGTCGGGCTTAAGGACGGCTATAAAGCGAAATGAGATACTCGAACGTGATATTCGACATGGACGGCGTGCTGATCGATAACAGCGCGGGCATAATGCACAGCGTGCGTTACGCGCTCGGAGTCCTCGGCGTACCCGTTCCGGGCGAATCGGTCTTAAGAAAATTCATAGGTCCGGCGCTCGTGTGGTCGCTTCGCACGTATTGCGGACTGAGCGAAACGGACGCCGAACGGGGACTGAAAATTTATCGCGAAAAGTACGTAGCCGAAGGCATAAATATGTACAGGCTGTACGACGGCGTGTACGATACCGTGAAAGCGCTGGCGGACGGCGGCGTAAAACTGTCGGTCGCGAGCGGTAAGCCGCAGGTTTTTCTCGACAAAATCCTCGAAACGTCGGGTATGACGAGGTTCTTCGAGCGTACCGCCGGGGTCGATTTCACCGAAAAGGAATCGAGCAAAGCCGCGCAGATACGCCGCGCGCTCGTATCCCGTCCCGCGCTCATGGTGGGCGACAGAGTGTTCGACATAGACTGCGCCCGCGGCGAACGCGTGGACTGCGCTTTTGCGAAATACGGTTTCGGCGACGAAAGCGATTACGCGGAACATAAGCCGGAATATTTCATCGATAAACCGGGCGACCTGCTCGGAATCGTGTTCGGATGAACGATTGCGTCGAAGCGGAATAAGCCGCTCCGCCGAATCAAAACAACGCGCCTCGGACGAAGGCAAATAAATAGTATATAATTTTTTACAGGACATAAGAAAGAAATGAAAAAAATCAATGCTGCGCAATTGCGTCAAATGTGGTTCGATTTTTACAAATCAAAAGGGCACGCGCTCATAGGCTCGGCGTCTCTTATCCCCGAAAACGACCCGACCGTGCTGTTCACGACGGCGGGAATGCATCCGCTCGTGCCGTACCTGCTCGGTCAGAAGCACCCTCAGGGCACGCGCCTTGCCGACGTGCAGAAGTGCGTGCGCACGGGCGATATCGAAGAAGTGGGCGACGCGTCGCACCTCACGTTCTTTGAAA
>CANDJX010000025.1 GCA_947385185.1 uncultured Clostridia bacterium | reverse complement strand
CGAACAGCAGGTCTATCCCGCAATAATCGAGCCCGAGCGAAACGGCGACCTTTTCGCACAGCGCTTTTGCTTCGTCGTCGAGTTTCCGCGTTTTACCCGTGCCGCCCGCGCCGATATTCGAACGGAAGTCGGATCCGACGCGCTCCATGCACCCGAGCGCGTTTCCGCCGACGACTATAACGCGTAAGTCGCGTCCCTCGCTTTCTCCGACGAACTCCTGAAAAAGGTGGGGGACGAGCCGCAATTTTTCGGCGACTTCGGCAAGCTCCGCGCGGTTGTTTATTTTATAAACGCCTTGTCCCATCGACCCGTGCGACGTTTTGGCGACAAGCGGGTATCCGAGTTCGTTTTCGACGCGGTCGAGCACGTTTTCGCTTACTCTCGCTTCCGGTCTGTAACAAAGCAGTCCGGGCACGGTTTTCGGCATGGGAACGCCAAGTCCCGCAAGAAGTATCGCAGTCTGCATTTTGTCGTCGCAGGCGATAACGGAATCTATGGTGTCGAACAGTCTGATCCCCTCGTCCGCGAGCAGTCGTCCGACGTATTTGTCCTTGTCGAGGTAAACGCAGAAATCGCCGTCGAAATTCACTTTGCGTCCGCCGTCTATAACGGCGGGGAAGAAATCATTGTCGCGAATTTCGGCGTTCACTCCCCGCGCTTTGAGCTCGCACTTTATTCGTTCGCATTGACGGACGTAAAACGTAGGGGAATAATACGCGTTTTTAAGCACAATTCCTTTCATTTCTTTTTTCCGAACAGCTTGTTGAGCGTCCTTTTGCCGACGGGTTTTTCATTGTCCGCGTTGGGATCGCGGTTGACTGCGTCATCGAGCGCGACCGTCATTGCTCTGACGTCCGCAAATCTTCCGTCCTTATTCGGGTCGAGCGCGGTGGCGAGCGCGTTTTCTTCTTCGCGCGTTATTCTCGCGCCGAGCTCGGACGGCCATTTGATTTCGTCGCGGACGAGCCTGTCCGTCGATTCGGGCGGGAGGGTGTGAGTGACTGCGTAATACAGCGTCACGCCCGCGGCATATACGTCCGCCGCGCGTCCGAGCACCATTCCGGCGTTATACTGTTCGGGCGGAGCGTACCTTTTCTTGAGCGTGACCGTGCGGCTTCCGCCGAATACGTCGGCGTGTACCGCCGCGCCGAAGTCGATCAGCTTGCATTCGCCGCTTCGCATGATCATTATGTTGTCGGGCGAAATATCTCCGTGTACGAACCCGGCTTCGTGAATGCCGTCGAGCGCGTCCAGCACGGGCTTGAGAAGTCTGAATGCGCTTGCGAATCCGAGCTTTCCGACTGCGTCGAAATACTTGTCGAGCGTGACGCCGTCAAGGTATTCCATTACGATATAAACGGTGTTGTTTTCGCCGAAGAAGTCAAGCACTCCGGTTATGCCGCTTAAGTCCCGAACTTCGATCATGCTTTTCG
This sequence comes from uncultured Clostridia bacterium, assembly GCA_947385185.1. Taxonomy (GTDB): domain Bacteria; phylum Bacillota; class Clostridia; order Christensenellales; family Pumilibacteraceae; genus Protoclostridium. Next base: position 14,374 of record CANDJX010000025.1, on the reverse strand, counting down.
CTTCGGAAGTAAAACGTTTTTTGCCCTGAAGAAACTTAAGCGCCGCATCGTGCGATTTCGGGACGAGATTAAGTCCGTTTCTGCCGACGAGGGACGACGGGTAATATTCTTTTACGGCGACGCGCACGCCGTTCATCGTATCTTTACCGAGATAGGTGACGCCGAATCCGCCTTCGCCGATTGCGCCTCCGATCAGATATCTGCGCTTTAGCAGCGTAAACGGAGCAAGCCGGCTCGAAGGGAAATCGGAAGCCTTATATCTTTTACCGCACGCCTTGCAGGAACCTTTTGCATTCGGCGACAGGCAGTACGGGCAGAGTTTTTCGTCGTTATTCATATTTATCCGTTCTCCTTATGGAAGCTGATGCACAAGTTCGTGCGGTTATTTTATTATCGCCAGAACGGCGGAATAGTTGTCGTGATCTTCTTCTGCCCGCGAAAGCAGACGTTTTTCGCTTTTCCTGAGCGCTTCGGCTGCCGTTTTGGACGACTTTATATCATCGCAGACTTCTTCGACGTCCACGTATTCCCACCAGCCGTCGGTGCAAAGCAGTACCGCGTCGCCTTTCGACAGCGGTCTGCCCGTTTCGAAAAAGTCGGGGAGTATGAAATATTTTCCGCCGAGTACGCGGGTGAGTTTATTCTGGTCCTTATGAAAGCGCAGGTCGCTTTCGTCGATTTCGCCGCGTTCGACCGCCATTTGCGCCACCGAGTGATCGATTGTGCGGTGCACGGGCGCGCCTTTTTCCATAAGATACACCCTCGTATCTCCTATATGCCCGACGACGGCGTTATATTCGTCGGCGAAAAGACACGCTGCCGTCGTGCATGACGACAGATCGGTTTCGCCGTCGCGCTTGGATTTTACTATGGCGTCGTGCGCCGACTTGAATAAATCGCCGAGCGGTTTTGCGCCGAGCGGATCGTCGCAGAGCTCGAAATTGGAAACGAGCGCGTGCGCGCCGATGCGGCTTGCGTCCTCGCTTCCGTCGTATGCGCCGAGTCCGTCGCAGGCGACCAGGCAGAGCCTGCCGCCGCGCGTCGAGAACTCCACGCTGTCCTGATTGACTTCGCGTCCTCCGCGTTTGCAAATTGCAGCTATGTCGGTTATCATCGAATAGGAAACCTCCCGTTTCGTACAGTATACCACCCTTGAAGGATAAATGCAAGCGGTATTTTTAGAATAATATTTTAGATTTATTTGACTTGTGAGCGTTTGTAATGATATACTGTTTAACGTACTCAGACAAAATTACGGAGGTAACCAAATGGGAGCAAACGGTAAGGTCGCGATAGTGATCGGATCCAGATCGGACTATGATATAGTAAAACCCGCCATAACGGTACTCGATCGTTTCGGCGTGGAGAGCGAGGTCAGAATTATTTCGGCGCACCGTTCTCCGATCGAAGCGCACGATTTCGCGTGCGGAGCGGAGGAGAGAGGTTTCGAGGTTCTCATCGGCGTGGCGGGCAAAGCCGCGCATCTTGCCGGAGTGCTCGCGGGATACACCACTCTTCCCGTTATCGCGCTTCCGGTTGCCACGAGTTTTATGGGCGGGCTCGACAGTCTGTTGTCCATGGTTCAGATGCCCAAAGGCGTACCGGTCGCGACCGTCGCAGTGAACGGCGCGGACAACGCCGCGATTCTCGCGGTACAGATCCTTGCCGTTAAATATCCCGAGCTTAAAACAAAGCTCGCGGACTATAAAGAGGATATGAGAAAAAAAGTCGTGAACGACGACGCCGCGCTTCAGAAAGAACTCAGAATTTAATACGAAGTCACATTCATCACGCGATGCGGGCTACGTGCGTTTCGGCGGCTCGGTCATGAACGCCAAAGTATAATCCTTTCGTCGCCTCGCCGCCTGTTGCCCGCCTGACGCGCGACTGTGACTTCTCGCGGTTTTTGTCGAATATAAATAAGTCGCATTCATCGCAAATGCGAATTTGATTTTTTCTACGGAGAATAAAAATATTATGGAAATCGGAAAACAGCTTTACGAAGGCAAGGCAAAGAAAGTGTTCGCCACCGACGACCCGAAAGTCGTAATGGTGGAATATAAGGACGACGCTACTGCGTTCAACGGTCTTAAAAAAGGTCAGATCGCAGGCAAGGGCGTAATAAACAACCGCATGAGCAACATGATGTTCAAGCTGCTCGAACGCCACGGAGTGGAAACGCATTACATCGAAGAAATCGACGAAAGAAGGACGTTCGTGAAAAGCGTGAAGATCGTTCCGCTCGAAGTCATCGTGCGCAACGTCGCCGCAGGTTCGTTCTCCAAACGTTACGGCGTCGCGGAAGGCACGCCGTTGAAAAGCACCGGGTTCGAATTCAGCTATAAGAACGACGACCTCGGCGATCCGATGATAAACGATTGGTACGCGCTCGGCATGGGGCTTGCGACGAGAGAAGAAATCGAAACCATACGCTCGACCGCGTTCAAAGTAAACGACGTTCTTAAGGATTATTTCGCTTCGATCGGCGTCGATCTTATAGATTTCAAGCTCGAGTTCGGTCGTTACGACGGACGTATAATCTTAGCGGACGAGATTTCGCCCGACACCTGCCGTTTTTGGGATTCGAAAACGAAAGAAAAGCTCGACAAAGACAGATTCCGCCGCGATATGGGCGGAGTGGAAGACGCTTACAAAGAAATGATGCGCCGAATAACCGGCGCGTAAAAAAATACGGAAAAAAGGATATACTATGATCGATTACAAATCCGCGGGAGTGGACGTAACAAGAGGATATAAACTCGTCGACCTCATAAAAAAAGGCGCGGCGGAAACTTACGACGAAAACGTGCCGTCCGGGCTGGGATCGTTCGGCGGGTTCTACAATATCCCGTCGGGATATAAAAACCCCGTGCTCGTATCGGGCACGGACGGAGTGGGGACGAAGCTCAGATACGCCATAATAATGGACAAGCACGATACCATAGGAACGGACTGCGTCGCCATGTGCGTAAACGACGTGGTCTGTCAGGGCGCAAAGCCGATGTTCTTCCTCGATTACGTCGCGTGCGGCAGACTCGAGCCCGAAAAGATCGCCGTGGTGGTGAACGGCGTCGCAAGGGCTTGCAAGGAAGTCGGATGCGCGCTTATCGGCGGAGAAACGGCGGAGATGCCGGGTATGTACCCCGAGGACGAATACGACCTCGCGGGCTTTACCGTGGGCATTGTCGATAAGGATAAGATAATCAACGGTTCGTCGATCAAAGCGGGCGATACGCTCGTCGGTATCGCGTCGAGCGGCGTGCATTCGAACGGCTTTTCGCTTGTTCGCAAACTCCTCGGCGAGGACAGAAAAGAACTCGAAAAGTTCGTGCCCGAGCTCGGTGCGACGCTCGGCGAAGCCGTTCTTACCCCGACGAAGCTATACGTAAAAAGCGCGCTTGCCATTACGGAAAAATTCGACGTAAAAGGCATAGCGCATATTACGGGCGGCGGCTTTATCGAGAACGTTCCGAGGATACTTCCCAAAGGACTCGGCGCGGAGATCGATCTCGATTCGTTCCCGCGTCTGCCGATTTTCTCGCTGCTTGCAAAAAAGAGCGGACTGCCCGACGAAAAGTTGTATAATACGTTCAATATGGGCATAGGTATGGTAATGGCAGTCGCTCCCGACGCAGCCGACGCGCTCGTTTCGTTCGCGCCGAGCGTCGGGGAACAGGCTTACGTTATCGGAAAGGTGACGACTCAGTCGGGCGTAAAGCTCATAAGAAAGTAATGGGTCGGCGGTACAAGCCGTCGGAAACGAAAAGAAGTAAGACAAGGTGGTAGAAGGAGAATATGAAGAAACTTGCATTGCTGGTGAGCGGTAGCGGGACTAATATGCAGGCGATTATGGACGCCTGCAAAAGCGGCGAGATCGACGGAAAAATCTCCGTCGTAATATCGTCGAACCACGAGGCGTATGCGCTCGTAAGGGCGCAGGGCGCGAATATCCCGAACTATGTGTGCGCCAAAAAGGATTATAAAACGATCGAGGATCGCGACGCCGAGATTTTGCGGCTTCTGAAACGCTACGACGTGGATTACGTCATTCTCGCGGGATACCTCGGGATCGTCCCTCCGTCCATTATAAGAGAATACGAGAACCGTATCGTGAACATTCATCCCGCGCTTTTACCGAAGTTCGGCGGGAAAAACTATTACGGTATGCACGTTCACGCCGCCGTTATCGAGGCGGGTGAAACCGAATCGGGCGCGACCGCGCATTTCGTAAGCGAAAAAGTGGACGGCGGTCCGATAATACGTCAGCAGAAACTTCGCGTGTTCAAAGGCGACACGCCCGAAAGTCTGCAACGCCGTATTCTCGATCAGATCGAGCATCCGATGCTCGTAAGCGTAATAAAAGATCTTTGCGCGGACAAATTGTCCGTCGTAAACGGGAAAGTCGTCGAAAAATAAAAGCAGTCGCACGACTAATAAAAGCCGGATTCCGGCACGGAGATTTTCACATGGAAAGAAGAAGAGCTTTGATCAGCGTAAGCGATAAAACGGGCGTAGTCGAGTTTGCGAAAAAACTTACCGAGCTCGGTTTTGAGATAATTTCTACGGGCGGTACGGAAAAAGCGCTTAAAAGCGCCGGTCTGTCGCCGATAAACATCAGCGACGTCACCGGATTTCCGGAATGTCTGGACGGCAGAGTGAAAACGTTGCACCCCGCCGTTCACGCGGGACTCCTCGCGCGCCGCGATCTGCCCGATCATATGGAGCAGTTGGCGAAACTCGGTATCGAAAAAATAGACGTCGTCGCAGTCAACCTTTATCCGTTCAAAGCGACGATAGAAAAGCCCGGCGTCAGCCTCGAAGAAGCGATCGAGAATATCGACATAGGCGGTCCGACGATGATAAGAAGCGCGGCGAAGAATTATCCCGGCGTGCTCGTGGTTGTGGATCCGTCCGATTACGACGAAGTGGTGGAGCGCATAAAGACGGACAGCGCGGACAAGAATTTCCGTTTCATGCTGTCGTACAAAGTATTCCGTCACACGAGCGTTTACGATACCATGATTGCAAACTATATGCAGAAAAAACTCGGTATCGAATTCCCCGATCATATGACGCTTGCGTTCGAGAAGAAACAGGATATGCGTTACGGCGAAAACCCGCACCAGAAAGGCGCGTGGTACGGCGAGCTATTCTCGAGCGAAACTTCGGGGACGCTTTCTTCCGCCGTTCAGCTCCAGGGCAAGGAACTGTCTTACAACAACATCAACGACTGCGGCGGCGCGCTCGACCTGCTCAAAGAATTTCCCGACAAGCCGGCGGTCGTCGCCGTCAAACACGCCAATCCCTGCGGAGTCGCGCTCGGAAAGAACGTGTGCGACGCTTATAAAAAGGCGTATGCCTGCGACCCCGTTTCGATCTTCGGCGGCATAGTCGCGTGCAACAGGGAAGTGGACGAGGAAACCGCGAACGAAATGGTCCGTATATTCCTCGAAATAATAATCGCGCCCAAGTTCTCGGAGGGAGCGAAGCGCGTGCTTTCTGCAAAGAAAAACCTCCGACTCCTCGAGATCGAGGGCATAGACAAGCCTTATTCTCCGGCTACCCGCGACATGAAAAAGGTCGCCGGCGGACTTCTTATTCAGGACAAGGATACCGCGCTCTATGCCGACGAAATAAAAACCGTGACCGAATGCGAGCCTACGAAAGCTCAGCTCGAACAGCTCGAGTTTGCGTATAAAGTAGTCAAACATACGAAATCGAATGCGATCGTGCTTGCCAAGAACTTTATGGCGATCGGAATCGGCGCGGGTCAGACCAACCGCATATGGGCGGCGGAGCAGGCGATAGCTCACGCGAAACAGGCGGGCAACCGTCCGCGCGGCGCGGTACTTGCGTCCGACGCGTTCTTCCCCTTCGACGACTGCGTGCGCACGGCGGCGAAAGCAGGTATAAAAGCCATCGTTCAGCCGGGCGGAAGTATCCGCGACGAGGATTCGGTAAAGGTCTGCAACGAGGAAGGGATCGCAATGCTTTTCGTCGGCAATCGTCATTTCAAGCATTGATCGGCAAACTTAAAAGATAAAAATATTTCGGGGCGGGAGCGAACGCGGCGTTAATCGGTCGCGCTCGCCCGCGCCTTTTGACGGGGATTCGTATATGAAAAAGAACGTACTTATCATCGGCGGCGGCGGAAGAGAACACGCGATTGCGTACAGTCTTTCGCGTTCCGCCAAAGTGGGAAAGATCTATTGCGCGCCGGGCAACGCCGGTATTGCGCAGATCGCGGAATGTCATCCCGAACTGAAAGCGACAGACCTCGACGGTGTTGTCGCTTTTGTGCGGTCGCACCCGGATATTTATATGACGGTGGTCGCGCCCGACGATCCGCTCGCGGCGGGTATGGTGGACAAGCTCGAAGCAAACGGTTTCCGCGCGTTCGGACCGCGCGCGGCGGCGGCTAAGCTCGAAGCGAGCAAGTCGTTTGCCAAAGACCTGATGAAAAAGTACGGCATTCCGACGGCAGGGTACGAAGTTTTTACCGATTACGATTCGGCGGCGGCATACCTCGGGAAATGTTCTTATCCGACGGTGCTTAAGGCGGACGGTCTTGCGCTCGGCAAAGGCGTGCTTATCTGCGAAACGAAAGCGGAAGCCGAGAAAGGTCTGAAAGAAATCATGCTCGACAAGGCGTTCGGGAGCGCGGGAAACACGCTCGTAATCGAAGATTTTCTGACCGGGTTCGAATGCTCCGCGCTTGCGTTCTGCGACGGAAAAACGATAGTCCCCATGACGACGAGCCAGGATCATAAGCGCGCGCTCGACGGAAATAAGGGATTGAATACGGGCGGCATGGGCACGTTCTCGCCGTCGTATAAGGTTTCGGCGGAGATCGAGAAGCGCATTTACGACGAAGTTCTGCTCCCTACGTTAAACGGTCTGAATGCCGAAGGAATAGAATTCAAAGGCGTGCTTTACGCCGGGCTTATGATAAACGGCGACGATATAAAAGTCCTCGAATACAACGCGCGTTTCGGCGATCCCGAAACCCAGGTCATTCTTCCCAGGCTTGCCACGGATTTGTTCGATATTTTCGAGGCTTGCATCGACGGCAATCTCGCGGACGTGAAAATCGAGTGGACGGGAAACTGCGCCGTGTGCATAATAGCCGCTTCGGGAGGCTATCCCGAGGCGTATGAAAAAGGCAAGGAAATTTCGATAGGCAAAACGGACGACAACGTGATCGTATTCCATGCGGGCACGGCGATGAGCGGCGGCAAACTCGTCACGAGCGGCGGACGCGTGCTCGGCGTAACCGCGCTCGCTCCCACGCTTAAGGCGGCGCGGGACGACGCTTACGAAAACATGAAAAAAGTCAGGTTCGATAAAATGCACTACAGACGCGACATTCTGTCCGAATTATAATCATAAGAGGAAATCATGATCAGACGCATATACGTAGAAAAAAGGTCGGGTTACGACACCGTCAGACAAAAGAAACAGGCGGAAGCGGAGAGCGCTCTCGGAGTAAAACTCGAAGGGATGCGCATACTTCTCCGTTACGACGTCGAGGGTATGGACGACGCCGATTACGAGAACGCCAAAGTTACGATATTTTCCGAACCGCCCGTTGACGTTCTGTACGAGGAATCGGTCGATCTCGACGGCTATACCGTCATAGGAACCGAGCTTCTTCCCGGGCAGTACGATCAGCGTGCGGACAGCGCGGCGCAGTGCGTTCAGCTTCTGACGCGCAAGACCCGTCCGCTCATCCGCACGGCGACGTTATACGCGTTCAGGGGAATAGACGAGGAGCTTAAGAGCAGGCTCGAAAAATATCTCGTAAACCCCGTGGAAGCACACCTCTGCGCGCTCGAAAAACCGGACACGCTCGTCGTTCGTTACGACGAACCGAAACCGGTTCCGGAAGTTGTCGGATTCCGCGTAATGACTGACGACGAAATCGCGGAATATCACAAATCCATGGGCTTTGCAATGAGCCTCGCCGACATAAAATTCGTGCGCGATTATTTTATAAAAGAGGGACGTGACCCGATCGAAACAGAACTCAAAGTCATCGATACGTATTGGTCGGATCATTGTCGTCACACAACGTTTTCCACGCGCCTGACGAACATAAAGATCGATACGGATATTCCCGAACTCATCGAAGCCAAAAAGGAATACGACCGGCTTCATGCCGAGCGCGCCGCGGGCAGAGAGGATAAAAAGTATCCCACGCTCATGGATATGGCGACGATCGGCGCGTGGAGTCTGAAAAAGGAAGGTCGGATCCCCAATCTCGACGAAAGCGAGGAAATAAACGCGTGCTCGATAAAAGTCGAAGCGGACGTAGCCGGCAAAAAAGAGGACTGGCTCGTCATGTTCAAAAACGAAACGCACAACCATCCGACCGAAATCGAACCTTTCGGCGGCGCGGCGACCTGTCTGGGCGGAGCGATCCGCGATCCGCTTTCGGGCAGAGTGTACGTGTATCAGTCCATGCGCGTGACCGGCGCGGGCGATATAACCGAACCGCTCGAAAAGACGCTTAAAGGCAAACTGCCTCAGCGCACGATTTCGTCCACTGCGGCGGCGGGTTTCTCGTCGTACGGCAATCAGATAGGTCTGGCTACCGGACAGGTTCACGAGCTTTGCCACGAAGGATACGTCGCAAAGCGACTCGAAACCGGGTTCGTGGTCGGCGCGGCTCCCGCGGAAAACGTGGTTCGAGAGCGTCCGGAAGCCGGCGACGTCATACTGCTTATCGGCGGAGAAACGGGTCGCGACGGTTGCGGCGGCGCGACGGGATCGTCGAAAGCGCACGACTCTCACAGCCTCGATACCTGCGGAGCGGAAGTGCAGAAAGGCAATCCGCTTACCGAGCGTAAGATACAGCGGCTTTTCCGCAATAAGGACGTTACGCGGCTCATCAAGCGTTGCAACGATTTCGGCGCGGGCGGCGTGTCGGTCGCGGTCGGGGAGCTTGCTCCCGGGCTCGACATCGATCTCGACGCGGTGCCGAAGAAATATCAGGGTCTAACTTCCACCGAGCTTGCCATCTCCGAATCGCAGGAACGTATGGCGGTGGTCGTCGCCGCGGAGAGCGTGGAAAAAATGCGCAAGCTCTGCGTGCGCGAAAATTTGCTTGCGACGCCGCTTGCCAAGGTCACCGACCTCGGAAGAATGCGTATGTTCCACGGCGGCAGAAAGGTCGTCGATCTTTCGCGAGAGTTTCTCGATACGAACGGAGTGACGCAGTCGCACGACGTTACGATCGTCGATCGCGCGCCGAAATATTTCGCTTCGACCAAGGCCGACGAAGAAACTCGCGCGGGCGACTGGGACGGCGCGCTCGAAAAGACGCTTGCCGACCGCAACGTATGCTCGAGAAAAGGACTTGTCGAAATGTTCGACTCGACGATCGGAGCGGGTACGGTTTATATGCCTTTCGGCGGTAAATATCAGTTTACTCCGTCGGTTGCGATGGCGGCGCTTCTGCCTGTTCCGACCGAAACTGCCACGGCTACGGTGTCGGCGTACGCCTGCTATCCGAATCTTTTATCCGAAAGCCCGTTCGTCGGCGCGGCGTATTCCGTGCTCATGAGCGCGCTTAAGGTCGCGGCTACGGGCGCGGATTTCCGCGAAGTACGCCTGACTCTGCAAGAATTTTTCGAGCGGCTCGGCGACGATCCGAAGCGTTGGGGGAAACCGACTTCTGCGCTTCTCGGCGCGGTCTGGGCTCAGCGCAGACTCGGGCTCGGCGCTATCGGCGGCAAGGACTCGATGTCGGGATCGTTCGAAAATCTCGACGTTCCGCCCACGCTCATATCTTTCGCGCTCGCTCCGGCAAACGCGGAAAGACTTATAACGAACGTACTCGAGCCCGAGCGTTGCGTGCTTCGGATCAAAATGAAGCGCACCGAAAGCGGTATGCCCGATTTCGATTACGCCGTGAAACTTATGGATACGCTCCATGCCGAAATACAGGCGGGCAGAGTGACGTTCTGTCAGGTCGTCGAAGAAGGCGGCGCGGCGGCTGCGATCGCGCAGTCGTGCTTCGGTAACGGCGCGGGATTCTTCTTCAACGGACTTTCGTCCGACTCGTTTACTCCCGATCTCGGCGACTTGCTCGTTTCGACCGAGGACGGTAACGCCGGTGCGTTCGCCGGATTCGGCGCGACGCTGTACGGTTTTTCCACTCCGGACGGCAAGATCACGCCGTACGGCAAAATCACGGAAAACGCCGAAGATTCGTGCGTGATCGAATCGACATCGCAGGTTTCTCTCGGCGACTTTCTTAATTGCTTTACAAAGACGTTCGAAGGCAATTACAGAACGACCGCTCCCGCCGAAGGCGAAGCTCCGACTCTCTCGTGGAAAGAGCGCAACGTCACGGTTGCGAAGAATAAGACGGCGAAGCCGCGCGTGTTCATACCCGTGTTCCCGGGCACGAACTGCGAATACGACACCGCGCGCGCTTTCGAACGCGCGGGCGGCGAAGCGGATATTTTCGTCGTGCGCAACCGCACGGCGACCGAAATAGACGAAAGCGTCGAAGAAATAGTCGAAGGCATACGGAAAGCGCAGATACTCATGTTCCCGGGCGGTTTCTCGGGCGGGGACGAACCGGACGGTTCGGGCAAGTTCATCGCGACGACGTTCCGCAATCCGAAGATCGCGGACGCGGTGCGCGAATTGCTTTCTTTGCGAGACGGGCTTATCCTCGGTATATGCAACGGCTTTCAGGCGCTCGTAAAAACGGGACTGCTTCCGTACGGTAAGATAAGCGCGCAGCGCGCGGACAGCCCGACCCTGACTTTCAACAATATCGCCCGTCACGTTTCGCAGATAGTCACGACCCGCGTTTCCTCCGTCAAATCTCCGTGGCTTGCCGCGTGCAACGTCGGCGACGTTTACGGAGTGGCGGTATCGCACGGCGAAGGGCGTTTCGTGGCGAGCGGGAAAGACCTTGAATCGCTTGCCGGGAACGGACAGATCGCGACTCAATACTGCGATTTGGACGGAAAACCCGTAATGCTTTCGCCGTATAATCCTAACGGCTCGATGTACGCCGTGGAGGGCATAACGAGCGCGGACGGGCGCATATTCGGCAAAATGGGTCATACCGAACGCGCGGGCGCGAATTTATACAAAAATATACCCTTCGATTTCGATATGAAATTGTTTGAAAGCGGCGTAAAATATTTCAAATAAAAGATAAGGTAATTTTTAAGGAGCATAAAATGAAACTCGGTGTAGTCGGATTGCCGAACGTAGGCAAATCCACGCTGTTCAACGCCATAACGGAAGCGGGAGCGGAAGCGCAGAATTATCCGTTCTGCACTATCGAACCTAACGTCGGCGTAGTAGCCGTCCCGGACGAAAGGCTGGAAGTCCTCGGCAAGATGTATAATACAGGAAAGATCACGCACGCAGTCGTGGAATTCGTCGATATTGCGGGGCTTGTCAAGGGCGCGAGCCGCGGCGAGGGATTGGGCAACAAATTTCTTTCGCACATCCGCGAGGTGGACGCCATAGTCCACGTCGTCAGGTGTTTCCGAAATCCCGACATAATTCACGTCGATGGCAGCGTCGATCCGCGCCGCGATATAGATACGATAAATCTCGAGCTTATACTCGCCGATCTCGACAGTGTGCAGAAGCGTTTATCCAAAGCCGAACATTACGTAAAAACGGGCGAAAAAAAATATGTCGAGGAATACGAACTGCTCAAAAAACTCGAGAAGTGTCTTTCGGACGGTAAGAGCTTGCGCACGCTCGGACTGAAAGGCGACGAGAAAAAACTGCTCGATTCGTTTTTCCTTCTGACGAGTAAACCTGTCATTTATTGCGCAAATATTGACGAGAACGACATAGGCAAGGATAACGATATGTCGAAAGCCGTCGCGGAGTTTGCAAAGAGCGAGAAAGCCGAGTTCATCGAGATCAGCGCGGGCGTTGAAGCCGAGATAGCCTCGCTTCCGAAAGAGGAAAGACAGGACTATATAGACGGACTCGGGCTCGGCGCGAGCGGACTGGACAGAATGATCGCCAAGTGTTACGACTTGCTCGGTCTTATATCCTATCTTACCGCCGGCGAAAAAGAAGTGCGCGCCTGGACGATAGAAAAAGGCACGAAAGCGCCGCAGGCGGCGGGAAAGATCCATACCGATTTCGAGAAAGGCTTTATCCGCGCCGAAGTGGTAAGTTACGACGACATAGTGCGCGAAGGCGGCTTCAATCAGGCAAAGGAAAAGGGGCTCGTCCGCTCCGAAGGCAAAGAATACGCAGTAAAAGACGGCGACGTAGTTCTTTTCCGTTTCAACGTATAAATTATCATGGATTACAAAAAACACATAGCAAACCTTATCGGCAACGATCTCGTTACCGAAAGCGATATAGTGCAGGCGGCAGAAGGTCACGGGGATTATGCGTTGCCGTGCTTTAAGTACGCGCGTCGGTTGCATAAGGCTCCTCAGATGATCGCCGCAGATTTTGCCGCCGCGATGAAAAGCGATAAGATCGTGTCCCGTACCGAAATCGCGGGCGGGTATCTGAACTTTTATCTCGATCGCGCCGCAGTCGTCAAGGACGTTCTGGACGACAGGACGACGGGGAAAAGCATAGCCGCGGCGCGCACGGAGAATGCAGGCAAGACCGTGTGCATGGATTATTCGTCGATCAATATCGCGAAGCCTTTTCATATCGGACACCTGATGAGCACCGCAATCGGCGGTTCGCTTTACCGTATATATAAATATATAGGCTGGAATCCGATAGGTATAAACCATCTCGGCGATTGGGGCACGCAGTTCGGCAAACTCCTTGCGGCGTACAACGAGTGGGGGGACAAATCGCGTCCGCTTACGCTCGGCGATATGCTGTCGCTGTACGTTCGTTTTACCGAGGAAAGCGAACGCGATCCCGCGCTTGCCGAGCGCGGACGCACGGAGTTCCTTAAGATCGAACGCGGCGAGCCCGAAGCGGTCGCTACTTACGAGTTGTTCAAGTCAACTACGCTTGCCGAAGTGAATAAGGTATACGACAGACTCGGAATAAAATTCGACAGCTATAACGGCGAAGCGTTCTATAACGATAAAATGCAGCCGATCGTGGACGAGCTCAAAGCCAAAGGGCTTACCGAAGTCAGCGACGGCGCGCTTATCGTCAAACTCGACGATTACGGTATGCCGCCCTGCCTTATAACGCGCAGCGACGGCGCGTCGCTGTATGCCACGCGCGACCTTGCCGCCGCCGATTACCGCGCAAAGACTTACGGTTTCGATAAGAGTCTTTATATAGTCGCCACGCAACAGAATCTGCACTTTTCACAGGTGTTCAAAGTCCTCGAGCTCATGGGCAGAGAGTGGGCGAAAGACCTTGTGCACGTTAAGTTCGGTATGGTTTCATACGAGGGGCATCCGCTGTCCACGCGCCACGGGCACGTCGTATTCCTTGCCGACGTTATAGAAAACACCGTCGCAAAAGCGCGCGAGATAATCGAAGAAAAAAATCCCGGTCTGCCGGATAAAGACGAAACGGCAGAGGCGGTGGGCGTGGGCGCAGTGATGTTCTTTGCGCTCGGCACTCAGCGAATTAAGGACGTGGATTTTAATTACGACAAAGTGCTGTCCTTCGAAGGCGAGACCGCGCCGTACCTTCAGTACACGCACGCGCGTTGCCGTTCGGTGCTTTCTAAGGCGGGCGAGATCGGCGCTACCGATTATTCGCTTCTGACCGACGACGACAGTTATGCGGTTGTAAGACTTCTTTCGGCTTTCGACGACGTAGTGCTTGACGCCGCGGAAAAGTACGAACCGAGCATAATAGCAAGGTATCTCATAGATCTGGCGCAAGCGTACAACAGGTTTTATATCGGAAGCCGGATCATCACCGACGATAAATCGCTCACCGCGGCGCGTTTGCGGCTAACGAAAACCGTAGCCGATACGATAAAAACGGGTCTGGATCTGCTTCTTATAAAGTCGCCCGAAAAGATGTGAGAAAAGTGCGGAAAAATGTTAGAATTCCACAGAAAAATGCGTCAAAACAGTTGACTTAATACCGAAGTATATGATATATTATGCAGGCTGTCCGACGAAAGGGGCGTTAAGTTCCGATCGATAGCGAGAATTGAAAAAATTTCCTTAAAAAGTTTTTCAAAACAGTTGACATTATAATCCGTTTGTGGTATTATAATCAAGCTGTCGCAAGCGACGGCATAAAAAAACTGCCGATAAAGCAGTAAAAATCGCACATTGACAAGGATAAATTCGAAAAGGCTTTTTGAAGCAAAAACCATTCAAATTTAGTCAATTTTTTACACAGTCAGTAATGTACTGAGTGAATTGAACCATTAACATGAGAGTTTGATTCTGGCTCAGGACGAACGCTGGCGGCGTGCTTAACACAT
>CANDJX010000024.1 GCA_947385185.1 uncultured Clostridia bacterium | reverse complement strand
GTGGAAGGTCACGTCCTCGATCAGCTCTTCGTCGCCGCCGTGGAAGGTCACGTCCACCATGAGTTCGCACTCACCCTGTTTGAAGTTTTTCATCTTGTTACTCCTTTGCCCTTTGGCTAAAATTTTATATCTACATGATTACTCATGCTGATATCCGTTATATATGATTATAAGAAAGTGCTTCCCGTGTATCTTTCGTTTTAACGCTCTCATCTTATCACATTCAACCAATACTTTGTGTCATTCTAAAAATTACTTCTCTTTCTTGGGCTGCGCTCTCGAAAGAATTTCCATTGCTTCGTAGACAAAGTACATATCGTAGAAGCCGTTTCGGATGCAAAAGAGAAAAGCTTGATCTTCCGTTGCTGATAATTCGAACGTAAATCCGCAAGTACCCAACAAGTCGTTTGCCTCACGTTCAGACGCATAGATGCCGATAGCAACCTGCAAAAGCGTTCGCTTGCTTGCCCTAACCGCACTTCCAAATTGAATAATACGATTGAACGTCTGACGATCGAGGTCGGCACGATGATAAATATCCGGCGCGCTCATTTTCTTCTCGTCCATCTGACGGTTTAAATACTCCGATAAAGTCGGGAGTTTGCCGCGGAGCGGACTGGCAAATTCCATGAGCAATTTAACCGTCTCCTGATCGTCTTCTATTCCCGTTCTGGGAAGATTGCGATGTTTCATATGTACACCTCCAAAGAGAAATTTTATATGAATTACAATTTGGCTTCTGCTGCAATGCTCACCCACGACATATCTTGGTTGGGATCACAATCGGTATCTCTTCGCTCTGGGATAAGTGCGGTTTTGCAGTTCCCGCATATCACATATACGTCTTTTGTCGCTCGTACGCTTATCTCACAACAAGGACACGTCAACTTGCGTGTGCTGGACGGCTTGCGCTGCTTGACTATATTTGTCTCTCCTTCCGCCGAGCCAAACCAACTGGGCTCATGCCGCGTCCTAAGATCATAAAGGATTCTTCCTTGCTGAACAAATTTTGTTAGACTCAATTTGCTTTCTTCCGTAAGCTCCGTTTTACACCACCCGTGATATCTTCCGGCGTTCTCCACATTGAGTCCATGTTTCTCGGCTATATCCTTGAAATGCTTATTATGATAGTAACCATAGCGCGAAGTATCTTTAATATGTTTTACATATGCGAAGTGGTGACACATTTCGTGAAGCATCGTTCCGGCGATTTCTTCTAACGGACGATCCAACCACTGCGAACACATATTGATTTCAACGCTACCTTCGTAACTCTCGCCGGTTGTCCATACCCTATAGGGAACAAACCAACCGTATGCCCTACCCTTCATATCCTGTCTCACGGTTATCACCGGAGTGGTTAGCTCTCCGTTAAAGTATACGCGATTCCAAAAGGCATACAGCGCTTGCATATTTTTTATGGTATCTACGTAGTCTTCGCTTGGATTGAATTCGCTATCGTTCATATGACCTCCTGCGAATTTTTGCAAGTACACTTGCAAAAGCCTCTTTTCCGAATAAAAGTCTGTTTCCTGATATTTGCAATGATTGTACTACAAAAATGAGATGATATCCATGCTCTGGTTTGTATCAGTTCATGATATAATTCGACAAAAAAAATCACGCTTTGGCTAATGTACCAAAACGTGATTTTTTTGTGATTTGGATGTGAACTTGTTTTAACACCAGTAAAGAATTTAGTATATACTAGTCAGTATAATCGATATCCCCAAACTGCCAGTTCAAAATTCTATTTGCAACTCGCATTAAATCATTACCTGGCTCATGAATTGCATCATCAGGTATTTTTCTTATGTTCGGCCTCTTACTCAATCCTCTGGATGGATCGTATTGACTATAACTATAATAGAATATTTTCATCCCGGCAATAGCCATAGCACCGACGTCATTATAATCGTCTCCGACAAAAACGGAGTCTTTGGGTTCAACCCCATACCGCTCACACAAACGAATCAAACCCGCCTGTTTCCCTTCAACCCCATTACCATATCTGTCCCAATCATATAGGGTGGGAATAATTTTTTCCAATATGCCGGTTTCCTTGTCGTAAACCAACTTATTTATAAATATTTCATCGAAAATTTCGTCTGCATTGGGCAATAACGAATACAAAACACTATCAGCCCCGCCAGAAATAATTGCAACTTTACAACCATTTGCCTTTAATTTTTCAATTGCTGGCAACAAATTTTTTGTCAACGAAGCACCCGATTCTTTAACGGCACGTTGAACTTTTTCGAAAGTAAGCCCACCTGCACGTAAAATATCGCAATCTGAACGACACCAATCCGGATAAGTGATTCGACCAAATTCAAAATCTTCTTTAAACTTAACAGCTTCTTTTCCAGTACTACCTATTGCTTTGAAGACTATTGTCCATGAATAACGAAACCCTTTTATAAGTGTACCGTCCAAATCAAATGCTACTACACGGCTTACAGACTCAACATTATTTTTTTGTATATTTACGTTTTTTGATTTGCTTGTTTCATATGCTACGGAAATAATCTCAATTAAATTTTCAATTATAGTTTTATCCTCTTTCCACTGAACTACCGGAACATTATATTTTTTCCATATAGGCATCAGGATTTCTTTAAGTTCGCTTTGTTGCTTTCCGCATCTTATGACTGTGTATTCTTTCTCGCACAAGATATTCTCAATGACATCAAGCAAAACATCAAAATTACTAACACTCGGGGTACCACGTGAACGCCAAGATCTAACCGTATCCACATCAAGTATATAATCGTTACAGGAATCAACAATATCCTGAGGTTTAATCCCTATGAATTCTAATATTGCGGAATAGACTTCATTAAAAACTGTTTTTATAGCGGCCATTTACACCCTCGTCAAAAGTTTATTGCTAATTTGTAGTATAACATATTTCGACAAAAAGCGCAAGCAGATAATGCTATATAATACAAAACTCGTTTTGTGCTACCCCATATATGTAGACGACATTTTAATATTCGTTAATCCGCATTTATATAAAAACTGAACCAACTGACTGGGCTTAGGAACACAACTCCCCAAGATGATAGACTCCACTGAGTTAATTATTGGAATGGGTATATATAACTTAGGGCTCCTGCCGTGTTCTAAATAGCCACTATCCATATTAACGCTTAATGAGTCTTTATATTTTACTAGTCTTATCTCGCAATCAGGAGCACAATCTTTAATTTTATATAAAAAAGCAATACGATCTATTATCGCTATAAGCAAGCTTGTATAGTCATCCAATATATTCCTACTACTTAAAATACAATCCAAAAGACTGCAAATAACGTCAAACTCTTCTTTCCCTAAACTAGGGTGTTCAGAACCATCAGTATACTGTAAACGATATGGAATGTTTCTATCATAATCATTTGCAATAACATCTGGCTCGTCATCTGTTAAATCAAATGTAATGTCATAATCAAAAAAACTACTTTTGAAAATAATGGCGCAGCCATTTCCCCCATTTCCATATGCCTTCCACATCTTAAAATCATCGCAACATTCTGAGAAACTCATTACGTAAGCGTTACGTTGAATTAGAAGATTTGGCGTAAAATTTTCTCCAATTTTCAAAATTTCTTGCAACTTATCGTAATTACGAAGTTTATAGATTTGTGCCACGTTCAAACAACTATTTTGAATGCACTTAAAGCCTTTAAAATTAACACAGAAAAGGCGTTGCCATAATGACAACGCCTTCGCTTTTAGAACAGTTCGTTCGGATCGATGTCCGAAGTGGATGTTTGATTTTGCGTGGGTTTACTACTTTCTTTTGTGATTGTCGGTTGCGACATATAGGATGCGCAAAGCCAAGCATTGTAGTGAGCCTTCGTAATGAGCAAAAGCTCGCGCAGCACTTCAAAGGTCATACTAACCACGATGTGGTTTTCGGGCTTATTTCCGAACTTGGGTACGATAAGCCCCCTGCTGTCCGTCTCGCCCGGACCGCTGTCTGCAACAAATAGAAAATCCGATTTGCTGCCACATACAAGTTGTACTGTACAAGATAAACTCCTTCCGTCTGTTCTCGCCCTACCGAGTGTCTTCAAACACTCTGCCGACACTGCCTAAACTTTGAAAAATCAGTGTGCCGCCGCCGTTTTCCTTTTTGTTTTCTGCGATAAACTTCAATTTACCACATTATTAAAGAAATGGATTCCAACTCGTTAGTTCAAATCCTGTTTTTAGTTAAAACACGGCAAAAGGCAGTAGTTAAAACCAAAAATACATAATTTTGCTCAAAACCGCAATATATAGTAAAATACAGTCCAAAAACTCTCGTTTTTAGGCTGTATTTTGTAGGACAGTATTTTCGTCCTATAACGATGGCGCAATTAACGGGATTTGAACTACCGATATATAAAGCAATCATAATTTACCATATTTTAGCTTTATCTAATTTCATCTCTTTACACCACTCGTTCCTTTCCTCTATAAAAAGTCGATAAGGATCGCTATCCGTTCCGCAGGTATTGACAATCATCTCTAAACCATCTTCAAAGTATTTAATTTTTGCAAGAACTTCACCCGAACATTCTTGCGATGCGGCATTCGACACAAAAAAATAATCGTTATACAAATCATAAAAACGTGATTTCCCATAAGCCTTTAACCCAAGTTTCTTTGCTACTCGGCAATATTTCTGCCATGCACGATATTTCGTAAAATTACGTTTCAGCATATCTTTATCAAGTTCACTCCAACTCGGCAAATAATATTCTTCGTTCCTATCCCTATCTGGATAAAGTAAAAAATACAAATCTCTATTAGACAAAGCATCGGATATTGGAATTTGCAAATTTAACTCCGTTGCTCTTTTAATAACCTTTAAGACCGTAGTTCGAGAGCATTGGCAGATTGCGGCAATTTGCGTTGTGGTATTGCCTTTACTATGGTATAACAAAATAGCCTTATAATTCGTCATTACTCTATCCTTATGACTATATTGTACCACAGATTTTAGCAAAAATCAAGTGTTCAACTTGGGTGGAAAGATACTATTTTCAACTGAATTATTGGGTATTTTAGGGGTAAAAAATGGGCTTGTTTCTCAACAAAACAAGCCCAAATATACTATATATTGTGTTTTAATTTTTATCGACTACTATTTAGTCGCCCTCGGACTGCGGATATTCGCCTGTGCGGCGGCAAGTCGTGCCAGGGGGACTCTGAACGGCGAGCACGAAACGTAATCGAGTCCTACGCTGTGGAAGAAATCCACGCTCGAGGGATCTCCGCCGTGCTCTCCGCAAACGCCGAGTTTGAGATCTTTTCTCGTGCTTCTGCCCTTCTCCGCGGCTATCTTGATAAGAGCGCCGACGCCGTCCGTATCCACTTTCGCGAACGGATCGGATTCGTAAATCTTCTTGTTGTAATATTCGGGAAGGAATTTGCCTGCGTCGTCGCGCGAGAAACCGAACGTCATCTGAGTAAGGTCGTTTGTGCCGAACGAGAAGAACTGCGCCTCTGTCGCGATCTTATCCGCAGTAACGGCGGCGCGCGGAATCTCTATCATAGTGCCGACCATATATTTCATATCGGATCCGGCGGCTTTGATTATTTCGTCCGCAGTCGTGCAGATAATGTTCTTGACATACTTAAGTTCTTTCACGTCGCCTACGAGCGGAACCATGATTTCGGGCGTAATGTCCCAACCCTTTTCTTTTCTGACTTCGAGCGCGGCTTCTATGACCGCTCTCGTCTGCATTTCCGCGATTTCGGGATAGGTTACCGAAAGGCGGCAACCGCGATGTCCCATCATGGGGTTAGCTTCGTGAAGTCCGACGATCGTGCTCTTGAGTTCCTCGAAAGGCAGCCCCATATTCTTGGCAAGCTCGATGATTTCCCAATCCTCGTGAGGCACGAACTCATGAAGAGGCGGATCGAGGAAACGGACGGTCATGGGACGTCCTTCGAGCGCGATATACATCGCTTTGAAGTCGCCTTTCTGCATAGGCAGAAGTTTGCCGAGCGCGCGTTTACGCTCCTCCACCGTTTTGGAAACGATCATTTCTCTTATAGCGGGGATACGCGACGGATCGAAGAACATATGCTCGGTACGGCAAAGACCTATACCCTCTGCTCCGAAACGAACAGCCTGAGCCGCGTCCTTCGGAGTATCCGCGTTCGTGCGGACGTGGAGCGCGCGGAACTTGTCCGCCCAACCCATAAGTATACCGAAATCGCCGGTAACTTCCGCCGGCTCGGTGGGAATCTTCTGCGCGTATATATTACCCGTAGTACCGTCGAGCGACAGCCAGTCGTCCGGTCCGTAAGTCTTTCCGGCGAGCGTTATTTTTCTGTTCTCCTCATCTACGATAAGTTCGGGACAGCCGGAAACGCAACATACGCCCATGCCTCTGGCGACGACCGCCGCATGGCTCGTCATTCCGCCGCGCGCGGTAAGTATGCCTTCGGACGCGTTCATTCCTTCTATATCCTCGGGGCTTGTTTCGAGTCTGACAAGCACGACTTTTTCACCCTTCTTTGCTCTCTCGACGGCTTCTTCCGCAGTGAAAGCGATCTTGCCGCACGCCGCGCCCGGAGATGCGGGAAGCGCGCACGAAACGAACTTCGATTCGGAAAGCGCTTTGGCGTTGAACTGCGGATGCAGGAGCGTATCGAGCTGTTTCGGATCGATCATGCAAACGGCTTTCTTTTCGTCGATCATTCCTTCGCGGACGAGATCGACGGCGATCTTAAGCGCCGCCTGCGCGGTACGCTTGCCGTTTCTGGTCTGGAGCATATAGAGCTTTCCTTCCTCGATGGTAAACTCCATATCCTGCATATCTTTATAATGCTTTTCGAGCTTCTTCGTAATTGCGACGAACTCGTCGTAAAGTTTCGGGTTCTGCGCCTGAAGTTCGCTTATATGCTTTGGAGTCCGGATGCCCGCAACGACGTCCTCGCCCTGAGCGTTCATAAGATATTCGCCGAACAAGCCTTTTTCGCCTGTCGCGGGGTTGCGCGTAAACGCGACGCCGGTGCCCGAGGTTTCGCCTTTATTGCCGAATACCATGGACTGAATATTGACGGCGGTACCCCATTCGTAAGGAATGTCGTTCATGCGGCGATATACGTTCGCGCGCGGATTGTCCCAGCTGCGGAACACGGCTTTAGTCGCTTCGATAAGCTGAACTTTCGGATCCTGCGGGAACTCGACGCCCTGGTTCTTTTTATAATTGTCTTTGAAAAGTTTGACGATTTCTTTAAGATCGTCCGCGGTAAGCTCGGGATCGGACTTATACCCTTTTGCTTTCTTTATATCGTCGAGTATGCGCTCGTATACGGTCTTGTCCTGTTCCATAACGACGTCCGAGAACATCTGTATGAATCTGCGGTAGGAGTCGTACGCAAAACGCGGGTTGCCGGTCTTATTCGCAAGCCCCTCCACCGATTTGTCGTTCAGTCCGAGATTAAGTATCGTGTCCATCATACCCGGCATAGACGCTCTTGCGCCGCTTCTTACAGATACGAGTAAAGGATCTTTCTCGTCGCCGAGTTTCTTGCCCATGCGCTTTTCCAGCTTGGCGAGAGCATCGAAAATCTGCTTGGAAATATCGTCGTTGATCTTACGACCGTCCTCATAATACTGTGTGCACGCTTCTGTAGACACAGTGAATCCCGGAGGGACGGGCATACCGAGCACTGTCATTTCTGCCAGGTTCGCGCCCTTTCCGCCGAGCAGCTCACGCATGGAGCCGTTTCCTTCTTCGAAAGCGAAAACGAATTTTTTCACCCCTTGTCTCCTTTATATTATTTATTCGGAAATCGGCTTTGCCCCGCCGACGTTCCGTTACCTATTGATTATATCACGGAATAGATATAAAATCAAGACCTTTCGAAAAAAATATTACAATTATTTCAATTTTTTTTATTACAAAATCCGCCGTTTCAAAGCAATACGGCGGATTTGATTTTACATACGTATTTGTTTTCGAAAAGTTTTACGTACCTTTTCAGAAGCGCGAGCGATTTCTCGGGCGAATGCGCTTCGGTATTTTCGGCGCACGGTTTCTTTTCGCCCGCGGCAGGAACGAATCCGCCGATTTCGAGCAGTCCGGAAACGTAGCTCGCGCCGAGCGAATACGGTTCTGCGCCGGAGTACATGAGTTTTTTAAGTCCTTCGAGCAATTTTACGAACAATGCGGGAGCGGGAGTTTCGCCCGTGGCCTCCGCCGTCGCTTCGAGTATCACGGACGCGACGACAAACGTATCCGGCGAACGCGTAACGCCTAACAGGCTTTCGATGGGCGACGCGGTTTTTACCGTATAAAATCCGCCTCGACGTATCAAAGAATACTCGCAGAACGCAAAGGGCATAGCGGCGAATTTCAATTTCGCCTTTTCTTTTTTGACGCCGCGCATATGCACGCGCACTACGCCGAGGTCGGGCGTAACGAGCCTGACGAGCTTATCCGACTCTTTATAATCCTCCGCGCCGAGAGCGACGGCGGAAGTTATTATTTCATCGGGCGTAGTCAACTTTTATAGCCCAGATCGCCGAGATAGTTGCGTCTGTTGCGCCAATCCGGTCTGACCTTTACGAACAGCTCGAGAAACACGCGTTTGCCCGTGCGTTCTTCGATGCCGCGGCGCGCGCTTTCGCCTATATGCTTTATCATTTTGCCGCCCTCGCCTATAATGATCTGTTTGTGTCCCTCTTTTTCGCACACTATATCCGCTTCGATATACACGGTTTCTTTTTTTTCTTCGAACTTATTGACCGCTATTCCTATGCCGTGCGGGATCTCGTCCCTGAGCAAAAGCAACGCTTTTTCGCGCACGATTTCTCCGACTACGAACCGTAACGGTCTGTCCGTCAGATCCCCTTCCGGATAATACATAACGTCGTCGGTAAGCCGCGCGGCTATAAGCTCGCGGAGCTTGTCTATATTAGTACCGTCCTTGCACGAAGTGGGCACGATCTCGGCGATCGCCGGCCGCCCGTCGGCTTCCGCCGTAAGCGGCGACAGCTTTGACAAAATGGGATATATCCGCTCGTAACCGGCTTCGTCCGTTTTGTTTACCACGACGAACGTCGGTATCCCGAGCGCAAGTTTACGTTCGATAAATTCGTAATCCGAACCGGAGAAACGCCGCGATCCGTCGATAACGATAAGAAGAACGTCGACGTCCTTGCTGCCCGAATCGGTTTCTTTGCTCATATATTTTCCAAGCTCGGTCCTGGGAGTAAGAAGCCCCGGAGTGTCTACGAATATCATCTGATACTCGTCGGTGGTAAGTATGCCTCGAACGGCGTCGCGCGTCGTCTGCGGCTTCGGAGTCACTATGGAGATTTTCTCTCCGATCAGCCTGTTCATAAGGCTGCTCTTCCCGACGTTGGGCTTCCCGATTATGCCTATAAATCCCGATTTCATCTGTCGACTCCTATACCGCTCATTATGCTTTCTTCCGCCTTGCGCATTTCGGCTCTGTCGTTTTCTTCGATATGGTCGAACCCGAGGACGTGCAACAGACCGTGCGTGAACAGATACGTTTCTTCGCGCACGACGGAATGTCCGTATTCCGCCGCCTGCCGCGCCGCGATTTCGCGGCAAATAGCCACCGAACCGAGCATTACGCCGCCGCGCTTTTCGTCGTAATCGAACGGATAGTTTTCGCGTTTAAGCGGCAAAATTTCAAAAAGCATGGGATAACTGAGCACGTCGGTCGGGCGGTCTACGCCGCGCGTGCGATCGTTCAGTTCGTGCATGGACGACTCGTCCAGAAATTCGACTTCGACTATGCCTTCGCCTTCCATTCCGAGAAATTCGAACGTCTTTTCCGCCGCCGCGCGCATTTCGGGCGTAGCGTCGCCGATAAGCGTTATCATTTTTCGCCCCCGGGATATTTGACGCGCTGATGAAATACGCCGCCGAATGCGCTTATTATCGTTTTTCTTATTACTTCGAGGTCGAGCATGGACAGCTTGCATTCGTCGAACTGACCTTGCGCTATGCGGTCGCCGATTATGGCGCGCAGGAGTTTTTCCACGCGCTCGCCGTCCGGTTTATCCATGGCGCGTATAGCCGCTTCGCTGCTGTCGCATATCATTATTATACCCGAAATCTTGCTTCTCGGCGTCCTTCCGTGATAGCGGTAATCGTCTATATTGACCTCGCCGTCCGTAAGACCTTTGGCGCGCTCGTAGAATACTTTTATCGGCGACGTGCCGTGATGTTCTATCGCCACGCTTGCGATCTCCTCGGGCAGTCTGTACTCTTTCAGGAGTTTATAACCGTCGGTCGAATGCTTGCGTATGATTTCCACGCTGACTTCGGGAAGTATGTCGTCGTGCGGATTATACCCCGATTGATTTTCGGTAAAATATGACGGGTTGAGCAGCTTGCCGATGTCGTGATAATACGCCGCGGCGCGCGCGAGATAAGGGTCTTCGCCTATCGCCGTCGCGCATATTTCGGCGAAGTTTGCGACCGCAAGGCAGTGATTGTAAGTGCCGGGAGCTTCGGTCGCGAGTCTGCGAAGAAGCGGCTGACGCGAATCCGTCCATTCCGCAAGACGATTGTCGGTCACGAGATTGAACGCGCTTTCCATTATCGGATTTATAACGAGCGCCGCAAACAACGGAATCGCGCCGGACACGAACACGATCCAGAAATACGACAGCAGAGTCACGCTGTCGGGACGAATGAACGACATGAGAACGTATAAGATCTCGGACGCGAGCATGATAATGCCGCCGAGCACGATATAGTTAATACGACGCGTTTTATTCTTGAGGACGAGCGGGATAGCCGCGCCGGCGCCTATGTTGATGACTGTTATGAACGCGAGCAGCCACATATACGTTCCGTTGCCGCCGCCGATAGCCATAAATACTTCCCCGTCGGTCATGATCGATTCGAGCAGAAGCACCCACATTACCATAACCGATTCCATGAGGTTGAGTATCAAAGCGTCCTGTTTCTGCCGCGAAAGCTGAACGATTATCATTGCGGTCAGTCCGGGAGCGATCATGAGCGGCGAAAGAATGCTCAGATACAGATGAGCAAGAAACGATATAGTCACGACGGTCATAAACGCGATATAATATTTCGGATGCGCTATTATGAACGTGCGCGACACGATCGCAAACAACAGAATTCCGCCGAGGAACACCGCGAACGAGAGCGCAAGCGTGAGAATACACAGCCATACGCCCGCATTGACGGGCTGACCGATCACGAAATATTTGATCACGCTTGCCCAGACCATTATAAGCCCGCAAAGAGCGGTTGCGGCAATGGTGATTATAAGTTGCTTGCTCGTGAATTTTTTGATCGAATAGTCATTGTTTGTCATTGGTTTTTGCCTTATCGTATGCTTTTACGATTTTCTGGACAAGCTCGTGACGCACCACGTCCTTATCCGTCAGACGGCATACCGCGATCCCGTCGATGTCGCCGAGTATCGCAATTGCCTGTTTCAGACCGCTTTTTCCGCCCGCGGGCAGATCGATCTGCGTTACGTCGCCCGTAACGACGACTTTGCTTCCGTCGCCCATACGGGTAAGAAACATTTTCATCTGTTCTTCCGTCGTGTTCTGCGCTTCGTCGAGAATTATGAATGCGCGCGAGAGCGTGCGACCGCGCATATATGCAAGCGGCGCGACCTCGATTATGCCCTTTTCTATCAGACTGAGGTAGTTGTCCACGCCGAACATTTCTTCGAGCGCGTCGTAAAGCGGACGAAGATAAGGATCGACTTTCATCTGAAGATCGCCCGGAAGAAACCCGAGCTTTTCTCCCGCTTCGATCGCCGGGCGCGTCAAAATAATCCGATCAACTTCGCCGCGTTTGAACGCCGATACCGCGATCGCGACGGCAAGATACGTCTTGCCCGTACCCGCAGGACCGACGGCGAAAGTAAGCGTGTTCTTTTTTATAGCCCTGCAATAAGCGCGTTGCGCGATGGTTTTGCAGATTATCTTTTTCCCGCGAGCCGTGATCGCCACGGTTTCGCGGAACAGATCGAGCACGTCGTCGCCGTCGCCCGATTCGATCATGTCCGCGCAACGTTCGACAATGACTTTGTTTACGGGCTGACCCTGCTTTATGAGCTCGGCAAGCACGCGTATAAGGCGCATACAGCTTTCGACGTTTTCTTTATCTCCCGAAACGCGCGCGCCGTGATCGACCGCGGAAATGCGGACGCCGAAACGGTTTTGCATTGCTTCGAGATTCCCGTCGAGAGCACCCGACAGTTTGAAAAATATATCGTTACCGAGTGTGATTTCTTCGTTTGTCGAAATCATATTTCTCCTATGATTATTTCGGCGGTGAAATAAATTTTCAGTACCGCCACCCCTCCGATATTTTCTATCGAATGACGGCAATCGAATTCTTTTTCGAATAAAGCCGAAAGCTCGTCGTTTTTTTCTTTCCTGTATTCTTCGATCGCGGCGGCAAGGATCTCATCGTCCTCGCCCTCCGGAGCTATGGGGTAAGAATAACCGAACGTGACTTCGGCGTACACTTTGCCCTTTACTTCGGTCGTGCCGATAACGCTTCCGTCCGAAACGGAAATTATGTCGCCGGAAACGAGCGTATCGCCGCGTTTTACAACGTCGCCGATCTTAACGCACGGGGTTCCGCTTTCGACTATTATGCGCGTAACCACGCCGTCGTACGCGCTCACGAGCGAAGTTCCGGACTCGTCCGGATCGGTCGCCTTATCCGAAGTCAGGACGCTGACGCGCACTACGTTGCCGTCGACGGATACCGACGCCGCCGTCATGCCCGCCGCGCGGAGCGCCGCTTCCGCCGCGGAGCCGTCGATCGAGGCTTTCGGCGCAAACACGGTCACGCCCGAACTTTCGAGCGCGTCCATTGCGGCAATGCGCGCCGCGCCTTCCGCGCCGACGAGTTCTATTCTCCAGACGAAAAAGTTCGTGCAGAACACTAGCGCGGTAAGAATAAGCGACGCGACGATCAGAGGCAAACGCGTCAAAAACCCCTTAACATACCGCTTGGTATCGTCCTCTACGGTATAATTGTAGCACATCGCAATTAAAATTGCAACAGCTTTGGACATATCTTTTTTTCTCAGCCGCGCAGTCAATTGTTTGTGCCGTAAATCCACGTCGTACAGACGTATATCGCTCGCGGAAAAAGACCGCGTAAGGCGCATAAGATTCAAGCCGTTTACGGTAAGTCTTATCATACTTCGCGCACTCCCGTGATTTTGCCTTTGACGATGACGCTTTCGCGTTCGAGTTCGTCGATCACGAGATCCTCTCCCGAAACCTCGAGCAGTATTTTACCCGCCGCTATTTCGATTTTACCCGCGCTTACGGATATTATACGGGAAATGCCGTCTACGTACGCCGCTTCGCCGCCCATCAGAACCGCGCTGTATTTTACAGCCCTGCCGAGTACGGTCTTATAACTTATATCGTCGAAAAAACTCATAAGATATAATATGCCGCGCATAATAAGAGTATGAAACACTATCGCACCGAGCAAGACGACGACTTCGAGTCGAAAAACGATCCGGAAGGCTCTTATACGGGCAACGGAATCATTACGGACGAACCGGAACAGGACGCCGACGATCTGTAAAAACAAAAGAAACGAACGCGTTTGCGCCCGAAAGCGTTTGCTTTTGCGGCGAAACTGTCCGTAAAAAGCAAAGCGAAAACCAACCTTAAGCGGGTCGAAAAAGCGAACAGCGGCAAGGGAATTCCTTATCGCTGTTCGTCTGTTATCGTTTTTCGGTTTTACGTAATGCCGGACTTGTTCCCGACCGACGGGCTTTGTCCGTAAGCCCGAACGCAAGTCGGCGTTTATCGCCGTTTACCTCGCTTATTGCGATTCTCCCGCGCTTAATGCATTCGGTATCCCGGATTACTCCGCATTTTCCGACGATTACTACTTCTTCTCTCCCGTTTCGTCGAAGAAATTATAATAATTGTCCACGTCGTATCCGCCTTTGTTGCCTCGGCTCGGAAACAGTCCGCGCACTTCCATACGGTTGCGTTCTTTATCCCCGCACGGCACTTCCACGGCGCTCTCTCCGTACTTATCCGTACCCGGATTATCCGCAATCCGCTCGTCCGCAAGTTGTACGTCCGTACTCCGCCCGCTTTCGATTCTGATCCTTTCCGACGACGCGCTCGCTTCAATCAGCTCGTTCAGTCGTCTGATTTCCGCTTCCGTCCGCCGATCAAGCTCCTCGCTTTCTTCCTCGAAACGCATTCGCTCCGTATTCTCGCGGTACTTCTTCGCTACCTCGCGCTCCCGCATTTCCCGCTCGATCGCTCTGAGCCGGCTCTCGTACTCGCGTATCTTTCTCCGACTGTTCATATCGCCTCTCCGTTATTTCGGCGCTTTCGGGGTTTTGGCTACGGATTTTTTCGGCGCGGGCGCGGGTTCGTCGGTTTTCGACTCCTCGGCGCTTCCGCTCATGAGCAGTCGCAGGTTCTCCCGCTCCAGGTTGATCAACGACGTCAGCGTACGGAAATACTCCGCGTCCCGCGCGTCGGGCGTGCTTCCGTCGAGCAAACTCGACACTATCGACGACTGCGACCGAAGCCGTTTCTTCTCCAGATCCTCGATCCGCGCCTCGGCTTCTTTTATCCCTTTCTTTACTTCTTCGTTCATTTTTTGTCCTCCCCGCCATTATTCGGCTCTTCAGGTCTTATAAATCTTTGTGTCTGCTGCCCGGTCGGTTGCACGGGTCTGCGCATTTGCTGTTGCGACTGCATAGTCCGTTGCGTAGGCTGTGCGTGTTGCGTCGGCTGTTGCGTTTGCCAGGGCTGTGCGGGTTGCGCGGGCGCATACGGCTGTTGCATAGGCATAGCCTGCGGCGCGGGTTGTACGGGCGGGTACTGCGGCATAGGCGGCACGGGCGCATACGGCTGTGCGGGTTGTACCGGCGGATACTGCGGCATAGGCTGTACGGGCGGCATATACCCCTGCGGATAGCCCTGCGGGTACATCTGATTCGGATAACCGTAACCGTAATTATTGCCGCGCATATTGCCGCCGAGCTGCTCGTGCAACATTCTGTTTTCGATCTCCCTGCGCTTCAGTTCTTCTTCAAGCAAGCGGAGTCTTTGCGCTTCGAGGTCGCGCTGTTGCTGCTGCATATCAGGACTCGGGTAGTTTCCGTACCCGTATCCGACGCTCTGCATATCTCTGCGGCTTCGTTCGTAGTCCTGCAGTTCCTTCAGTCGCTGCATTTCCTCTTCCTGCCTGCGCGCTCGCGCCCGCTCCTCCATCTCTCTCCGCGCCCGCTCGTTCTCTTCACGGCAGATACTCTCTATCCGCTTCTCCTGCAACTCGCGCTCCATCATTCGAAGCCGCTCTTCGTATTCTCTTAATTTTTCGTACGTCTCTGCGTCCATTTCTTCCTCTCCGCCTTGCTCCGCCACTATCTGCGGCATTTGCTGAATGGGCATTGGTTGCTGTACGGTTTGCGGCATTTGCATCGCCTGTTGCATCTGCATCGCTTGTTGCATAGGCATTGCCTGCTGCATCTGCATAGGCGTCGGCGGCGGCATTACAGGCGGCGACTGCATCGTCTGCTGCATTCCGTACCGTCGCTCGTCCTCTCTCCGCCTCCGCTCGTCCTCGCGCTCTTCCTCACGTCTCCGACGTTCCTCTTCGCGCTCCTCTTCACGTCTGCGGCGCTCCTCTTCGCGGCGCTCTTTCTCTTCCTCTTTCGCCAGCCGCTTCTCTTCCGCCGCTTCCTCGCGCTCAGCAGCTTTCGCTTTCCGCTCCGCTCGCTTCTTCCTGCCCTTTACGAACATGATCACAAGCATTATAAGCAGCAGGAACAGCACAAAGAATATGATCAGCCAGATCCACATATCCAGCCCGAACAGGAACTTCTGTGTCAGAAAGCCCATGAGACCCGTCTGCGGCGCTGTGTACTTACCGTCGAAATAACTTATCTCGATCTTCTC
>CANDJX010000023.1 GCA_947385185.1 uncultured Clostridia bacterium | reverse complement strand
CTACACTGACAAGCACACTCTTTCCCTACACGACGCTCTTCCGATCTCTGCAAAACGCGGAGTTATTTTCCGCTCCGTCTTGCGCTTTACGTCGCGCTCTACTCGCTTTTTCCGTACGCTATAGTCGGGTTTGACGTTTCACGTCTTTACGGATTCAAGCCGTTTGTATTCGGCTGGTTCAACATGAACTGGATCGTGACTTTTATCGTATGTATGCTCGGATTCTGGGCGACGTTCAAAGTAAGCGTTATGGATACGCTGTTCTACGGCACGGCGGCATACGCCATGCAGCATACTATCAGAAACGCGGGCACGATAATGGGCAATATATTCGGCTTGTCGTCCAAAGATTTTTTATGGTATCTGGTCATTTTCCTCGTAAGCCTGCCGTTTTACGTATTGTTTTATTTCGTATTCGTACGGAGGATAAAAAAGGACGACAGTATAAACATAAACAATAAATATATTATCGCGCTGTCCGTGGCGACGATGTCGATAGTGACCGTGCTCAGCGTATACGTAATGTCGGGAGCGGAGCGTTCGTATTATACGAGCAAACTATACTCCATCGTCTGTTGTATGCTCCTTCTTGCGCTTCAGTTCGGTCTTTTCGTAAGAAGCAAGGAAAAACGCGAGCGCGAGGAAATAGAAAAAATGCTGCACGACGAGCAGGAGCTTCGCCGCGTTTCCAAGGAAAATATAGATATAATAAACATAAAGTGTCACGACTTAAAGCATCAGATCGCCGCAATCAGGTCGATGAATAATCACGAGCAGATCGAAGAAAGCCTTAAGGACGTGGAAAAAGCGGTTATGATCTACGATAACGTGGCGAAAACGGGCAACGAAGCGCTGGATCTTATTCTGACCGAAAAAAGTCTGCAGTGCGAAAAGCACGGCATAAAAATATCCTATATCGTCGACGTCGGCGGACTGAACGTGATCGGCGACGTAGATTTATATTCGCTGTTCGGCAACGCGCTCGACAATGCGCTCGAAAGCGTCATGAACGTGCCGGACGAAGAAAAACGCGTCATAAGCGTGAACGTCAATTCGGGCAACGGATTTCTTTCCATTCACGTCGATAATTATGTGGAAAATCCGCCCGAGTTCAGAAACGGTCTGCCCGTGACGACGAAAAAGGATAAGGCGTATCACGGTTACGGACTCAAAAGCATAAGGTATATCGCGTCCAAATACGGCGGTCACGTCACCGTCGGCGTGGACGACGATATTTTCAATCTCGACGTGATAATCCCGCTCGCCGAATGATTTTCACCTATATATGTCGCGCCCCGAGGGGCGCGATTTTACTTTACAGCTTACGACATACGTTCGTCAGCTTACGACAATCATATTGCGGGGTAACTTTTGCCGTGCTAATATGCTTTCGGTCGGCGGAAATACCATGCCGTCGGTCGAAAAAATATTTTCAGGAGGCAAATGGTTATGGGAATTCTTTTCAAAAAGAAATTACCCTGGATCCTCGTGACTGCGATCTGCGGCGTTTTGGCTGTCGCGCTCATTGTCGGAACGTGTATTGCGTTTTATTTTTCCACAATAATAAACGTATATCTCGGTTGCCAGACGAGTAAGATCGTGGAAACGAATCCGGACGAGGTACAGGACACGGAGTACTTCAAGAGCGCTTTCGAGTCGGTGGATAAGTTGCAGGAATACGAATACGCGCTTTGCGAACAGATCGAGGGCGAAGGCGCGGTACTGCTCAAGAATACGGGCATACTTCCGCTCGGCACGGGCAAAAACGTAAGCTGTTTCGGCAGGTCTTCCGCGCCCGCTTATCAGTACGGCGGCAAGACGACCGGCGCGCTCGTGTACGCGGGCTCGGGCTCCGGCTCGGTGGACGTCAGCACCGCGGTGGATATAGGCGGCGGACTGAAGCAGGCGGGATTCAACGTCAACGAACAGCTCATGAACAGGTATAAGACGTTGCTCGAGAGCGAAGCGAAATATCAGAGAACGA
Organism: uncultured Clostridia bacterium; assembly: GCA_947385185.1. GTDB lineage: Bacteria > Bacillota > Clostridia > Christensenellales > Pumilibacteraceae > Protoclostridium. Next base: position 14,243 of record CANDJX010000023.1, on the reverse strand, counting down.
GCGCGGGTATGCGCGACAGCGTCGAAGTCGCCAAGACGAAAACCCAGCTCGGCGAAGTGCCTTATTCCGAGATCGAGGAAACCGTGAACGACACGTTCGAAAGCTATAAGGACGCGGCGATCGTCGTCCTCGGCAGAGCGGGCGGCGAGGGAACGGACGTTCCTCAATACGAGTTCAACGACGGCAACAAGTATTATGCCATTCAGGAAGTCGAGAAAGAACTCATAAATAATATTACAGCGAAGTTCGATAAGGTCGTCGTTCTTATAGACAGCTCGAACGCCGTCGAACTCGAATGGCTCGAAAACAACAGCAAGATCGGCGCCATTCTCTGGATAGGCGGTCCCGGTCAGACGGGTTGTAACGCCATAGGCGACATTCTTGCCGGTTCGGTCAATCCTTCGGGCAGACTCGTGGACACGTATGCTGTCGATTCGTATTCGTCGGCTTCGTTCCAGAACTTCGGACACCGTTCGTTCGCGAATAAGGACACGCTCAAAGCCAGGCTCGGCGAACTCGGTCAGCAGTGGTACGAGAACGGCGGCAACGGTTATGCATCCTCCGAAAACTACGTTGTGGAGAGGGAAGGCATATACGTAGGTTACCGTTATTACGAAACGAGATACGAGGACACCGTGCTCGGCAAAGGCAATGCTTCGGCGAACGTTGGCGTATTCGCAGACGGAAAAACGAGCTGGAACTACGACGACGAAGTTACGTACCCGTTCGGTTACGGCAAATCGTATACGACGTTTAAGCAGACGCTTGACAGCGTAGACGTCGGCGGCGACAAGGTCACCGTAAAAGTCACCGTGGAAAACACGGGCGACGTAAAGGGCAAAGACGTCGTTCAGGTCTATTTTCAGTCCGAATACACGACTTACGACGTGACCAATAAAGTCGAGAAATCGGCGATCGAGCTTTGCGGTTTCGCAAAAACCGATATACTCGAAAAGGGCGGAAAGGAGCAGGTTACCGTAGAAATAGACAAGCGCGAGCTTGCCGCATACGATTCGAATAAGGCAAAGACGTATATTCTCGAAAACGGCAAATACTATTTCGCTATCGGCGACAGCGCGCACGACGCGTTGAACAACGTTCTCGAAAAGAAAGGCAAGAGCGTGGGCGGCAACGGCAGCAAGGCGCACTTGTGGGAAAACAACAGGTTCGACGATACGACTTACGCGACGTCGAATAATTATAAAGTCACCAACCGCTTCGATGACGCCGACCTCAATTATTACGGCGTGAAGCTTGATTATCTCAGCCGTAACGACTGGCAGGCAACCTGGGCGGCTACGTATACCGATCTCAATTATACCGATAAAATGGTCGAGGTTCTCAACTACTCGAACGGCGACACGTATACGGCGAAGAATACCGATACGTCGGGAATCACGGTCGGCGCGGATACCGAATACCAGGTGATCATGATGCAGGGTCGTCCGTACAACGACGATCAGTGGAAGGTTCTTCTCGATCAGCTTACCATAGACGATATGGCGCGCGTGGTCGGTAAGTGCGGATACTCCACGCCCGAGCTCGAAAGCGTCGGTTATCCCGGATCGGTTGCAAAGGACGGACCTACGGGCATGAGCGGAACGTTTACCGGCGGCAAGAACTGCATGGTCTATCCGACCGAAGTGGTCACCTGCTCGACCTGGAACGTCGATCTGCTCGAAAAGATGGGCGAGTGCGTCGGCGAGGACGGACTTGCCGTCACGACCGCGGAAGGTAATTTCGCGCGTCAGGTGTTCTGGTACGCTCCGGCAATGAATACTCACCGCACGCCTTATTCGGGCAGAAACTTCGAGTATTACAGCGAGGACGGATTTATAGCCGGCAAGATGGCGGCGGCAGAGATCAGAGGCGCTTCGTCGAAGGGACTTGTCTGCGTAATCAAACATTTCGCGTTCAACGATCAGGAAACCAACCGCCTCGGCATAAACACGTTCTTTAACGAACAGTCGGCGCGCGAAGTGTATCTCGAACCGTTCAGATACGCCGTAGAAGAAGGTAAAGCAACCGCGCTTATGAGCTCGTTCAACCGGGTAGGCTGTATGTGGTCGGGCGCGCACAAAGGGCTTATGACCGAAGTGCTCCGCAACGAGTGGGGATTCTTCGGACATACCATAACCGATATGAACATCAACAGAACGTGGATGAACGTCAAGACGGGACTTCTCGCCGGCAACGACGTATGGATGTCCTCGACGGATACGTTCCACACGATTCTGACGCGCGATCTTCCGAATGACGCCGATCTGCTTGCAGCCGCCCGCGAGGCTTGTCACAGAATGCTCTATACCGCGGTAAACAGCGCGGTAATGAACGGCATTTCCGCATCGTCAAGAGTCGTTTCCGTAACGCCCTGGTGGCAGATACTTCTCGTCACTCTCGATATAGTGCTCGGAGTATTTGCGATTGCCGGCGCGGTAATGCTCGTGCTTACGATCATGAAGCAGAAAAAAGCGGCATGAGATAAGGCGAAGTAGACGAAAGCAATTCCCCGGGCATAGGGGTGTGCTCTATAAGGATTGTGCTCTATAAGGATAAAAAGCAAGGACGATCGTCCTTGCTTTTTCCTTTTCATTTGCTTTTTTCGTTTCCGTTGCTTTTTCCTTTTCCGTTGCTTTTTCCGTCGCCTTTTTCATTGCTTTTTCTGTAGCTTTTTCCTTTTCCGTCATTGCGCGGAGCGAAGCGACAAAGCAATCCAGGAGAGGATGAGAAAAAACAGACTGGATTGCTTCGGCAATGCCTCGCAATGACGCATACCTTCTGGATTGCTTCGGCAATAGCCTCGCAATGACGCACACCTTCTTGGATTGCTTCGGCGTAGCCTCGCAATGACGAGTAAAAAACAAAACCACGCATGACGAATGAGAAAAACCCTTTCCCGTCATTGCGCGGAGCGAAGCGACAAAGCAATCCAGAAAAGGATGAGAAAAAGATAGTCTGGATTGCTTCGGCAACAGCCTCGCAATGACGCACACCTTCTTGGATTGCTTCGGAATGCCTCGCAATGACGACGAATGAAATCATAACAACCTCGCAATGACGTACGAGAAACATCCTTAGCCCGGGGGGTGTTTTTGAAGATTAAAATTTGATAAAGAAAATTTTTACAACGCCGTATCGGTTTACAAATCGCATCGATTTCTGTATACTATACAGGCGATATGCGGGCGTAAAAGGCGTATGTTCTACGCAGGCGATACAAATATGCGTCTATTCTCCCGTGCGGAGAACCCGATTCGCGGCATTCTCTTGGCTCGTTGCCCGCATTAAGCTATAATATAAGCGGAAATGCTTGAATACGCGCGAAATTTCGGGCATAAAATCGACAGAAAGGTTGGACGATATTTTGAGAATCACAATGGTTTGCGACGTCCTCGGAGAGGAAAATAACGGAACTACCGTCACGACTATGAACCTCGTGCGCTCTTTGCGCGAGAAAGGTCATACGGTCAATATTCTTTGCTGCGACGTGGATAAGATAGGCAAGGAAGGTTATTTCGTATGCCCGGAACGGAGTTTCGGACCTTTCAACGGCTACGTTCATCACGTCGGGGTACATCTTGCCAAGCCCGTGCCGAGTATTATACGCGCGGCGGTCGAATGCGCCGACATCGTGCATTGTATGCTTCCGTTCGCGCTTACCAAGGCGGCAATCGTCATGGCGCACGAACTCGGCAAGCCCGTTACGGCGGGATTCCATTGCCAGGCGGAAAATTTTTCGAATTATGTATTCATGAAGAATTTCATGCCGCTCAACAATTACGTTTACCGTATGTATTACAGGACGGTGTTCGGTCGGGTGGACTGCGTACATTATCCGTCCCGGTTTATTCGCGATCTGTTCGAGCGCAAGACTGCGCCGACCAAAGGGGTAGTCATAAGCAACGGCGTTGCGGCGCGTTTCAGACCCGTACGCACCGAAAAACCCGTGCTGCTCAAGAATAAATTCGTCATTGTGTCCACCGGACGCTATTCCAAAGAAAAATGCCAGTCCGTGCTTATAAAAGCCGTCGGAATGTCGAAGCACCGCGATGAAATAAAGCTCATACTCGCGGGTAAAGGCGTGCTCGATCGTAAGTTTGCAAAGCTTGCCGAAAAGTATAAGCTCGTCGAGCCGTCGTTCGAATTTTTCTCTCGCGACGAAATGTCCGACGTGCTGTCGTACGCCGATCTTTACGTTCATCCCGCGGACGCGGAGCTCGAGGGCATAGCCGTGCTCGAAGCGATCCGTTGCGGAAACGCCATACTCGTCGCCGATTCCGATCGCGCTGCGCCCAAAGAACTTGCCCGCGACGAAAGAAATTTGTTCAAGGCGGGAAGCGCGAAAAATCTTGCGGCAAAGATAGATTATTGGATCGAACACAGGGCGGAACTTGCCGAATGCGCCGAGTACTATGCGAAATACGACAAAGTCGAGGCGGCGAGCGACTGCATGGACAAAATGGAAAAAATGTTCATCGATACCATAGACGCATATCGTAATTCGTGCGAAGAAGCGGCGGAACCGGTCGATAATCTGGCGCGCGTCGGAGGACGCAGGGAATGAAGAAAACGGAGATCCGCTATTACTCCGACGAACTGAACGACGACTTTGCGGGCGGAAACATAAAGACCAAACCCACGCCCGCGAACTTTAAGTACATTCACCGCAATCCGATATGGTTGTTTTTCGAATTTATCGTGTACCGTCTTATCGTCGTGCCAATTGCATGGATCGTGAGCAAGTTGCGCTACGGCGTGAAAATAAAAAACAAAAAAGTCATCAAAGCGGCGAAGGGCAAAGGTATATTCGTTTACGGCAATCACGTCGTCACGCTCGGCGACGCTTTTCATCCCAGTCTTGTGACGTTCCCGCGCAAGGCGTTCGTAGTCGTTCATCCCGATACGACGAGCATACCTTTTATAAAAACGCTTGTTATCATGCTCGGCGCGATGCCGCTTCCGAGCGGGAAAACGGGTTACCGCAATTTTACCGCGGCAATCAAAGACCGGATAAATCACCGTCATGCAGTGATTATATATCCCGAAGCTCATCTCTGGCCGATGTTCACCGGCATACGTCCGTTCAAGTCCGATTCGTTTTTATATCCCGCCATGCAGAACGCGCCCGTGTTCTCCACAACTACGGTGCTTAAAGCGCGTAAGTTCCGCAAAACCCCGAAGTGCATAGTTTACGTTGACGGTCCGTTTTATCCCGATCCGTCGCTGTCGCTTGCGGAAAACAAACAGAAACTCCGCGACGAGGTTTACGCCGCGATGTGCGTTCGCGCCGAAGAATCGAACTACGACCGCATAAAGTACGTAAAGGTCGAAAGACAGGAAGAAAATTCCGAAAATGATGCGAAAATCGCTTGACTTTTGACTTTTTGCCGCTATATAATACGTTTAACAATTTCAAACCGCTGACGCGGGAGTAAAGACGATACGAGCGCTTGACAGAGAGTCGGGCAGGTGAAAGCCGACAGTATGCAGTTCGTCAAATGGGCCGCCGAGGGCGCGGAGGAAAGGATGACCGAGTATTCCGCGACGCATAGCTTTGCGTAAGTAAGTTAAATTTAAGTGCGGAAAATTATTCCGAATCAAGGTGGCACCGCGAAAAAATTCGTCCTTGAGTATTCTTTTACGAATACTCGGGGATTTTTTATTAAAAATACTTAAAAGGAGGCACTTAATTATGTCCGAAATCCCTTACAAAACCTATCTTACCGAAAACGAGATGCCCAAAGCATGGCTTAATATTAAGGGTTTTATGAAAAACAAGCCCGATCCGCTGCTCAATCCCGCAACGATGAAACCGTGTGCGAAAGAGGAACTTACGCCTGTTTTCTGCGACAAGCTCGTCGATCAGGAATTGAACTCTACCGATAAGTACATCGAAATCCCGAAGCCGATACTCGATTTTTATAAACTTTACCGTCCGAGTCCGCTCGTCCGCGCTTACGGACTGGAAAAAGCGCTCGATACGCCCGCCGAAATATACTACAAATTCGAGGGCAACAATACGTCGGGATCGCATAAGCTCAATTCCGCGGCGGCGCAGATCTATTACGCCAAGGAGCAGGGACTCAAAGCGGTCACTACCGAAACGGGCGCGGGACAGTGGGGAACGGCGCTTGCTATGGCGGGCGCGGCGTTCGATATGCCGGTCAAGGTATATATGGTCAAAGTATCGTATGAGCAGAAACCTTTCCGCCGCAACGTCATGAACGTGTACGGCGCTTCCGTAGTAGCTTCTCCGTCCGATACGACGAACGCGGGCAGAAAGATACTCGCCGAACATCCGGGCACGAACGGTTCTCTCGGCTGCGCTATCTCCGAGGCTGTCGAGGCTGCGGTCAGCGACCCCGAGCACAAGACAAGATACGTCCTCGGTTCGGTGCTCGATCAGGTGCTGTTGCATCAGTCGATCATCGGACTCGAAACGAAAACTGCGCTCGATAAACTCGGCGTAAAGCCGGATATAATAATCGGCTGCGCGGGCGGCGGTTCGAATCTCGGCGGTCTTATCGCACCTTTCATGGCTGAAAAACTCGAAGGCAAGTCGGACGTGCGCATAATAGCCATCGAGCCCGCTTCCTGCCCGTCGTTCACGCGCGGACAGTACCGTTACGATTTCTGCGATACGGCAAAAACCACGCCGCTTGCGAAAATGTATACGCTCGGTTGCGACTTTATCCCGAGCGCAAACCATGCCGGCGGATTGCGTTATCACGGCATGAGCCCGGTGCTTTCCAAACTTTACGACGACAAGTATATGGAAGCGAAATCGTATACGCAGACCGAAGTGTTCGAAGCCGCAGTCAAATTCGCGCGTATCGAAGGCACTTTGCCCGCTCCCGAGTCCTCTCACGCAATCAAAGGCGCGATCGACGCGGCTCTCGAATGCAAGGCGAAGGGCGAAAAGAAGGTCATCGTATTCGGTCTTACCGGCACGGGTTATTTCGATATGAAGGCGTACGACGAATTCCTCGGCGGCAGAATGTCGGACTATATTCCGACCGACGCCGAGATCAATATAGAATAATCCGTTTGTTCCGGTAAAGCCTTATGAAAGAAAAAAACGAAAACAAAAATGTGGCCGAAACTCCGGAAATGCCGCAAATAAGCGCGGACGAGCCGGACGTAGCGTCCATGCCCGCAATTGAAACGGAGACCGAACGGCTTGAAACGTCCGCGTCCGAAACGGCGGCTTCCGGGCTCGAAACAAAAGAGTCCGGGACTCCGGAAGCGTCGGAGCCGGAAGCAACCCCGAATGAAACGGCGGCTTCCGAGTCGGCAACGGAAGGATCGAAGAACCCGAGTACTCCGGTCAAAAGGTTTTTTGCCGAGTGGGGCGGGCTGATTGCCTTATGCGCTTGCATTGCGCTTATAGTCGTTATGGCTGTTCTCGGGTTTGTTCTGGGCGGTGATATATACGATAAAGTCGCTATGCTGTGGATAGTCGCGTTTATCGCCGAATTTGTGTATACTACGCTTTATTCGCGCAAGCCGAAAGCATTCGTCGTTATGATACTTACCGCAGCGATGGCAGTGGTTTTCGCAGTGCTTTACGGACTCGAAGTCGGAGGTTTGCTCCCGTGAATAATTCGCTGAAGAAATCGTACGAAATAAACGGCTCGGACGTCGATTACGCCAAGCGCTATACGCTGTGCGCGCTTTTGCGTCATTTCCACGACGTCGTGGATTTCCACGCGCTCGAGCTCAAAGTCGACGCGGGTACCGTTTACGAAAAATACGGAGCGTACTGGATAATATCGCATATCCGGGTAGATATGGACGGCGCGGCGAAATGGCATGACGTCGTCGAGGTCGATACCTATCCGCTTGCGCCAGGCGTTGTGCGCATGGAGAGAGAAGCCGTAATTACGGTCGGCGGCGCGCCGCTTGCGCGCTTGTCGAGCGAGTGGGTGCTTCTCGACAAAGCGACGGGCAGACCGCGCAGACCCTTGCAGACCGGTTATCCCGCGGATCTGAAGCACCGTGAAGGCAGAGCGGCGGGAGAATACACGCGTTTTTCGCCCGAATACGCCGAATCCGATTTCTTGTACGACTATACCGTAAAGGTAAGCGATCTCGATATGAACGTACATATGAATAACAACGCTTACGTGCGTCTCGCGTGCGACGCGTTTACGTCGAAAGAGCTTGACGAAAAACGTATAAAATCGTTCGAAATCGCGTTCAAAGCGCAGAGTTACGAGGGCGAAAAATTGAAGCTGTACCGCACGGCGGCGGGCGAAAACAAGTATTACGTTTCGGCGTTCAAAGCCGACGGCGCAAGGGTATTCGATACGTTGTTTACATTCGAATGATTCCGAAATAAAACCGAAAATGTCTCTTGAAAAAATCAAGAGACATTTTTTATTTTAGTTTTTTTCTTTATTGAAATCTCGTTTCGGTACGTCTATGTATAGATATGTGTACCGATACATCATATATTTTAATAAATATTTATTTATAAGTCAACCGTTTTTATGATAATTTTCATTCAGGCGGTATTTTTCGTGCCTTTTTGTCGTTTTTTGACGAAAAAACGGTACACATATCTATACATCTATGTACCGGTTTGTAAGAACGAAGCGACAAAAAATTTATATTATTTTGTCAAAATTACGTAAGCGAAAAATTCGTTTACGGGGAGGTTTGGAAAACTATTATGAAAAATTTGGTTATAAAAAATCTCATTTATCTTATCTCTGTTTTGTCATTATGCTTTATTGTTTTCTTTGGTATATTTGCGCTCGGCGGAGCCGATACGGCGTGCGAGTGTATCGACACGTCCGTTTCTGCGGCGGTCGTAAGCGGGGGCGATCTGTGGGATAGTTCGTCGAGCAAGATAAACGATACAGCGCTCGCCGATTTGATAAAAAAACTTTTCGGCGGAACGAATCCCGTCGATCCCGTAACGTACATAACGACAAACGGTACGCAGGAACACGGCATAACGGGCAGTTACGTGGTAAACGCCGCGCAGATTCGCGCGAGATCGGGAGATATTGAGTTACGGCTCGGCAATATCGATTGGATGGTTGCGTCGCTCACTCTCGATACGTCGAATAACGTCATCGCCACGCTTTATCAGAAAGACAGCAGTTCAACGTCTACCAAATTTTATACAAGCAACACGACAGCCGAAACGAAGTCGAAAGGCGCCAATATGTATTCAAGCAGCACGCTTCGGAGTACGCTTTTATCGATGACTTCGTACAGCTTGTTCAAGAGCGGAAGCTTTGCCACAAAATACTTGGTTCAACCCAAAGATATTAAATATCAGGAAGTGGAAACGCAATACGGCAGAGCAAACCCTATCTATGATCGAAATTGGAATCTGTCAAACGATGCTTACGGCAATCTTTCCTCAAATTGGTATAGTTATATAAGTAGCGAACACTACATACCGACGTATACTTATAACGGTATACGGTACGACGCCTGGAAAAATGATTATATTTGGATTCCCTCGGCTACGGAAACAGGTTACAGTAATTATTTGAATACTTCTTCTATTTGGAGATTAAGCAGCTCTCAACTATCGCATAGCAATACCGCTTGTTATACGCGTTCGGGCTGTTGTGTGAATTTCGACTATGCTTATTCCATAACAAGAACAGGCATATGGAATAGTACTAAGGTGGCCGATTATAGTTATAACATACGTCCTGCGATACATTTCAATCTTTCCGCGGCATCAAGCATAGTGAAACCGCCTAAGTTAAACGGTACGTATACTTACAACAGATCGAATCAGACGATAAACACAAGTAGTTTTACCGATTTCGATACTGCCAAAATGAAAATCGAGAAAATTGAGCGAACGACGACATTACCTACGACGGGAAGTTATACCGCGCCTACGTGTACGGACACGTCTGTTACGTTTACGGAAGCGGGGGAATATGAGATAACGTTAAAAGGCAAAACGGTGACGGGAAGCACGGATGCGTGGTTGTTCTCGGATACGGGCAAGGACGAAACCACGATCGAGTTCGAAGTCAAGAAAGCGCAATTGACCGTGCCGAATTTCGGAACGGGAACGTCGTCATCGAAAGATTATACCGGATCTGCCTTGACGTTCACGGCAAGCAACTGTCCGAGTTCCAAAGTAACGGGTTATCCGCGCGATCCCTTAAGCGTAACGATCTCGAAAAAAACGGGAACCATGACCGAAACTCCTACCGTAACCTGGGCATCGTCAGGCACTTTGGAAGTAAAATTAAAAAACGCGGGCGAGTATAAAGCTACATTCACTATCGAGGACGATATAAACTACGAATGGAGCGGCGGCGGAAGCGGAACAAAGGACGCGAATTTTACAATCAAGCCGAAACAGCTGAGCATAACGAGCACTACAACGAAAGGCAATAACTGGAGCTGGAAATCTGACGAGAACGAGAGCGGCTCCATTACCGTAAGCGGAGTCGAGAGCGGAGATACCGTCGATTTGCAGTTGGAGATAACGGACGGGAGCGGAAACACATCTCAATTGGCTTCGTCTTCGGCGAGCGGCGGCTCGTATACGTTCAATATAGACAAAAACATATCGGTTTTCGGCGGAAACTATCCCGTCGGTAGTTATAAGTTAAAGCCCGTGATCGGCGGCGCGGGCGCGTCGGACGCCAATTATTCTTTGGATACGGCATTAGCCGCCATAAGTTCGGACAAGAAAGGATATACGTTAACGCTGAGTGCGGCAAGCGCGGGGCTGACTTCGTACGCCTGGACGTATACTACGGACGGACTGAACTCGCAGAGCATAACAAGTAATCGGAAACTGAAATATACTCTCAAAGCCGGAAGTACTACGTCGTGCGTAACGTACGAACTGAGCGTAGACGAAAGTCAGTTTGCTGCGAACTATATCGCAATAGACACGAGTAAAGGTACTAACGGTTACGATACCCGAAGCGCGAATACGGTCGGGACGTATACGACGACCGTCTACTTAAAGACGGTGGACAACGATCATCAGTTCGGTAACGGGACGCACTCGGACACGGCGACGATAAGCTGGGAGATCGAGAAAGGCACGTTCGACGTAAGCGGCGTGAAGTGGGAGTCCGGCGGCGCGGAGTATACCGGCGCATTGCCGTGGAAAGGAACGAACTATACTCTTACGATAATGCCGTCGTCGCTTCCCGCGGGGCTTGCCGTGCGCACTACCGGAACGCCGTACAGCGGGAACAAGGAAAAGAGCGTCGGCAATTATACCGCCACGTGCAATTCGTTCACTTACGACGCGGCGAACTTTAACGCGCCGAGCGCGATAACGCTCAATTGGGAGATCGAGAAAGCGAAAGTGACGATCACGCCTACGTCCTGGCTGACGGACATAACGAACACCGACAGCTCAACGAGCACGATATTCTTCACACCGCACCTGGATTCGCCGTACGACGGCACGGGGATCAAGTATAATTATTATAAGATCAACGACGACGGCACGAGTGCTGCGCTTTCGGGTATATCCGATATCACTGCGACCGCGAGCGAGATACAGAAATATTACATCGAGGCGTACATAGACGGTACGGAGATTGCCGCGGACGGAAAGCCGTATACCGACTGCATAGAGTTTGACGAGCAGTATGCGCCCGATCACGGTCCGTATACTTACGAGTTCACGACGGGCGACAACAAAACGCCTGTGGCTGTTAGCGTAAGCGGAAGCGGGTTGGACTATGACGGTACCCCTCACGACGACGTAAAGATTCTTATCGGCGGAAGCTCGGAATTAAGCACGAGCGATTTCGAAATAAAGTATTATAAGGCGAATCCCGCCAATCCGAGCGACTTAAACGACCTGAGCGGCGGCGAGGTAACGCGTCCGACGGCGGCAGGCGATTATATAATTATAATAAAACTCAAAGGCAGTGCGGAGGACGACTACGCTCTGAACGCGAGCAGGATCGCGTTTAGCATAAACAAAGCGAAGTTAGATTTAAGCAGCGCGCGCTGGGGATATACGGACGAGAGCGGCAACGAAGTAGAATACAATAATTCCGTGCCTTACGGATTGAACTCGGACGGAAGCGCGAAAGAGTGGGATCTGAAACTCGTAAGTCTGCCCGACGCAAGCACGCAGACTTTAAGCGGGCTGAATATAACGTATACGGGCAACAAGGCGTCGAACGTCAATCAAAACGGAAGTATGTATACGGCGACATATGCGTTGACGTACGATGAGTTCAACTTCGATTTGATCCCACCCGATGCGAATTATACGCCGTCGAGTTACGACTGGCGGATAAGCACGAAAGTAATAACAGCGCCTGAGAACGCGACGTTCACGTATAACGGCGACGGATTCGACCTCGTGGTAAAGAGCGGGCTCGACAGTTCGGAGCTTGACGTTTACTACACGGCGACGGTAAGCGTATACGACGAAATAAACAACGTATGGAACGCAGTGGGAAGCGACTTTGACATAACGAACGTAGAGCACGCTGGTAAGTACAGGATAGTATACAACCTCAAAGACACGACGAACGTGAGATGGCTGAAAAGCGGCAATCAGTCGCAGAGCGCGCAGACGGCGGATATAGAGATAGAGAAGCTTAGGATCACGCTTACGGGCTGGGAAGGGCCGGATAGCGAAAGAAAGACGCCCGTATTCAACAACGGAGCTGTAAGCGTAGACGAGAAGCTGTACAGTATAGCGATCACGGATAGTGAAGGGAACGACGCGAGCGGGAGTTGGATGACGGGTTGGAACACCACGTATACGGAGACCCTGAGCGTAGCGGACGAGTACTTAAGTGACGTGGAGATAGTGTCCGGCGCTGACGCAGACGGGAATCCCGTGCCGCTGGTAATAACGTTCACAGTGGGCGACGATCCGACGCTGGGACCTGCGCTCGAGATAGACAAGCCGACGCTGAAAGAGAGCAGGAAAGAATATACGGGCAAAGACATAACGTTCGAGTTCGAAGGGTGGCATAACAGGGACGGAAACGCAATATACTATAGGTTATACGACGCGGACGGTAACGAGATAGATAGCGCAGACGGCAAGTTCGTCGAGAAAGAAATCGGTAAGTATAAGGTATACATAAGAATTCCGACCGTCGGAAATTACAAGTGGAGCGACACCAAAGACAAGAGCGAAGTCGAGTACGAGTACGAGATAGTAAAGAGGAAGTTGCCGGTAATCTGGGGAACAACGGAAGGCGGGAAGCCGGAAGCGAAATACCCGGATAGTTACGAGGGACCGAGAGACGTATACGAGTATAAATACTTTGACGGCGACGGAAACGAAGTATCCGAGGAGAGTCTGGAAGGCGGGAAAGAATACGTAGTCGGAGTAAAGGTCAGGAACGAATATGCCGGTACTACGGAGCTTACGGACGGAGAAGGAAACGTCATAGAAACAAGTATATACGACGGGAAGTATGTTGTGCCGGAAGGCGGTTTTATCGGGTTCATGAAGCAGAAGTTCCTGTTCGGGTTGGATATGTGGATATGGCTTATAATCTTCCTTGTATTGCTGCTTCTCATTGTTTTGTTTATAATTCTCGGCGTGCGACATAAAAAGAAAGCTGAAGCGAAACGCGCGCTTGCAGAAGAAAAGAAGGCTGAAGCGGAGGAACGCCGTCGCAGAGAGGAAGCGGAGGAGCGACGGCAGGAACGCGAAATGCGTATGCAGATGCAAATGCCCATGATGATGCCGCAGATGCAGATGCAACAGCCTATGGCGCAACAGGCGGCGCAATCCGCGCAGTCGGTGAACGTGGACGGTAATGTAATAGCCGAACTTAAGGAAGAGATAAAAAAACTGAGAGCCGAACAGTCCGAAGCATCGACGGAAGCGAAGATTGCGGAGCGCGTTGCGGCGGCAAAAAGCGAAGCGGAGGAGCGCGCCCGCGTCGAGATGGCGCAACAGGCGGCGGCGCTTAAAGCCGAAGCCGAACATCAGGCGCTCAGCGCAAAGATGGAAGCGGAGTTTGCGCGTATGCGTGCGGAAAACAGGTATATGATTCAGCAGGTCGGAATGAACGCGCAGGGCAGGGACGCGCTCGGCGGATTGCTCGTCGCGGCTTTGAGAAAATATGCGTCTGACACGCAGGACGTATCTATGATTCCCGAAGAACGTCCCGCGCTGCCGGAGAGCAATATAGTGAGCGGGGTAAGCGGAACAAACAACGTAGTACCCGGCGCGATAACGACTACCACTACGACTACGACGGTAGACGCCACGGGAAGCAAGGCGGAAGAAAAGCCGGCTGCGG
>CANDJX010000022.1 GCA_947385185.1 uncultured Clostridia bacterium | reverse complement strand
ATAATTTGCCGTACAAGGTTTACGGCGGCTTCAAATTCTTTGACAGAAAAGAAGTAAGGGACATACTCGCATACCTCAGGGCAATAGCGAATCATGCCGACGAAGAAGCGATTTTGCGCGTAATAAATTTCCCCAAGCGCGGGATAGGCGACGGCACGATCAGACAGCTTGTCGACTACTCTTTGTTTGAAAATAAAAAACTGTTCGACGTTATCGTCAATATCGAAAACGAGGCGCTTCCGGCAGGACTGATAAAGAAGGTGAAACCTTTCGGTGATCTGCTTGCGAAATTTTCATTGCTCGCGGGGAGATTGTCCGTTTCCGAGCTTGTCGAAGAAATTATCGACTGCGCGGCGATACGCGAAGCGTATTCGGAAGACACGGAAGAAAACACTGCGAGAAAACTCAACATCGACGATTTCGTGTCCTCTGTTCATGAGTTCGTAAAAAACCGCGGCGGGACCCTCGACGATTTTCTCGAAGAGGTTACGCTTTACTCGGACGATGACGAGAAATCGGGGGATTGCATCTTTCTTTCGACCGTTCACAGCGCAAAAGGAATGGAATTCCGCAACGTGTTTATTGTCGGAGCCGAAGAAGGTTTGTTTCCTCTCGGACGCGCAACCGACGACGACGGCGAGCTCGAGGAAGAACGCCGATTGATGTACGTGGCGATCACGCGAGCAAAAGAGCGGTTGTATATTTCGCATTGCGCGTCGCGTTTTATGTACGGGGAACGTAAACTGTGCCGTCCGAGCCGTTTCCTGGGCGAGATCGACGAGAGATTTGTCGAAAGAAAACCCGCATATCGGGAGAACCGTTTGTATTCCGATCGGTATAACGGCGCTTCGGGCCCGTCCTTAAATAAGTTCGGAGGTATTTCCGCTCAAAATACCGCAGTCAGACGCGATAACCGTGCCGACGATTATGCCGTCGGAACGCGCGTACTCCATAAGAAATTCGGAGAAGGCGTCGTAGTCGACGTAACGAACGTAGGAGCCAATTCTTACCTTGTGATCGATTTTGAAAAAACGGGTAAAATTACTTTGTCGCTGGCGTTTGCGCCGATCGAGAAATTATGACTGAAGAAATCGAAAAAAGAATGACGGAACTTGTCGGCATATTGAACGAGTACGCTTACAGGTATTACGTGCTTGACGATCCCGCGGTTGCCGATAACGTGTATGACAAATTGTACGACGAATTATTGTCGCTGGAAAGAGAAACAGGCGAAAGAATGCCCGATTCTCCTACGGGAAGAGTAGGCGGCGAGCCCGTAAAGGCATTCGGCAGTCACGAACACGCGAATCGACTTTATTCGCTCGATAAGTGCCAGAGCTTTGACGAGCTTCGGGCGTGGGACGCGAAAATAAAAAAGGTCGCGCCCGAAGCGGAGTATACTCTCGAATATAAGCTCGACGGTCTTACACTCGTGGTAACTTACGAAAACGGTTTGTTTGTCGGAGCGTCCACGCGAGGCAACGGTATTACGGGCGAGGACGTTACCGCGCAGGCGCGCACTATTATGTCCGTCCCCGTTTCTATTCCGTTCAAAGGCAGAGCGGAAGCGAAAGGCGAGTGTATAATGCGCCGTTCCGCATTTAAGAAGTATAACGAAACGGCAGCCGAGCCGCTTAAAAATCCACGCAACGCCGCGGCGGGCGCGATAAGAAATCTCGATCCGAAAGTGACGGCGTCGCGTAAGCTCGATCTGATTTTTTATGACGTGAATTATATTTCCACAGATGAAATCAAATCTCAGGCAGACGGCATAAAATGGCTGAAAAACAATAAATTCAGGGTCGAAAATCCGATTATTACGTCTGACATAGAACGTATTATTGCCGAAATCGAAGACGTGGAGCGCGATAAACTCGATTTCGATATAGACGGAATGGTCATCAAAGTCAACGATTATTCCATTCGCGACAGACTGGGATTTACGGATAAGTTCCCTCGGTGGGCAATGGCTTATAAATTCGAGGCAGAAGAAACCACCACCGAGCTTAAGGACATAGTCTGGCAGGTCGGGCGCACGGGCAAACTTACGCCGCTCGCGATTCTCGAGCCGGTGGAGCTTTGCGGCGCAACCGTCAGAAAAGCGACTCTGAATAATTACGACGATATTTTGCGTAAAAAAGTCAAGCTCGGAAGCACGGTATTTATCCGTCGGAGCAACGACGTAATACCCGAAATTTTATCCGCCGTCGAGGGAACGGGAAGCGGCGACGTGCCCGTGCCTACGCGTTGTCCCGCTTGCGGCAGCACGCTTATCAGAAACGGCGCGCACATATTTTGCCCGAATACCGAGGGATGCCGTCCGCAGATCGTCGCGCGGCTTTCTCATTTTGTTTCGAAAGATTGCATGGACATCGACGGGTTGAGCGATAAAACTCTCGCACTGTTTTTCGATAAACTGGGAATCAACGAAGCGCATTTGCTTTACGACCTTAAAAAGGAAGAACTGCTTACGCTCGAGTCGTTCAAAGAGAAGAAAGCGGCAAACATAATCGCGGCTATAGATAAAAGTCGCCGCGTTAAATTGTCCGCGTTTATAAATGCGCTCGGAATCCCGAACGTAGGCAAAAAGCTCGCTTACGATCTTGCCGTGATTTACGGCAGCGTGAAATCGCTGTCCGAGGCGAGCGTGGAAGAATTGTCGCAGATCGACGATATAGGCGACGTCGTAGCGAACGACATTTGCAAGTATTTTGCGAGCCGCGGATATTTTGTCGAACAATTGTTGTCGAAGGGCATTACATTTATTTCGGACGGCGTTTCGGATAGCGCGGCAGCGGACGGCGTGTTTTCCGGGCAGTCCGTCGTTTTGACCGGCACTTTGTCGTCTATGACGAGAAGCAAAGCATCCGAAGAAATAATCGCCCGCGGCGGCAAGGTGCTTACTTCGGTTACGAAAGAAACAACTCTCGTTGTTGCGGGCGAGTCTGCGGGCGGC
Source organism: uncultured Clostridia bacterium (assembly GCA_947385185.1). Taxonomy (GTDB): domain Bacteria; phylum Bacillota; class Clostridia; order Christensenellales; family Pumilibacteraceae; genus Protoclostridium. Next base: position 13,526 of record CANDJX010000022.1, on the reverse strand, counting down.
AAGTTGAAAAAAGCACAGTCTGCGGGAATACGAATAATGGATGAAAGTGAGTTTTTAGAGCTGTTAAACGCTTGATTTGAAATCGACATAGTGGTATTATAATATAATAACCCCAATGAGGAAATAATTTATGAAGAGCATGACCGGATACGGCAAAGGTGAAGCGGCAAACGAGCACAGAAAGGTCACCGTTGAACTGAAGTCCGTAAACAACAGGTATCTCGAAATGAATTCACGCTTTCCCAAGGCGCTGAGCTTCGTCGAAGATTCCGTAAAAAAACAGATACAGGACGTTATAAAGCGCGGCACCGTAGATATAATGTATACGTATGAGCTTACCGGCGAGAGCGATAAAAAAGTTACGCTCGATCTGGCGCTTGCCGAAAAGTATGCCGATGCGTCCCGCGCGGTCTCGGAACGACTCGGTATTGCAAACGACATGACGGCAACGTCCTTGCTTCGTATGCCCGACGTGCTTTCGATCACCGCGGAAGAAGCGGACAAAGACGAACTCAAAGCGCTGTTTTCGACTGCGACTGCCAATGCCGTCGCCGAGCTCGATAAAATGCGCGAGGTGGAAGGCGAAGGGGTCAAAGCCGATTTCGAAAGACTCGTCGGAAATATAAGCGATTCTCTCGCCGCGGTAAAGGAACGCGCGCCGGGCGTGGTCGCCGATTATCGCGACAAGATCGGCAAACGCGTTTCCGAGCTTCTCGGCGGAGTGGCTATAGACGAATCGCGGATAGCGATGGAAGTTGCGGTATTTGCGGATAAATGCGATATTAACGAAGAAATATCCCGACTTTCGTCCCATATCGTTCAGTTTCTTTCTACGCTCGGGTCCGAAGAGCCGCAAGGCAGAAAACTTGATTTTCTTTCTCAGGAAATGAACAGGGAAATCAATACGATGGGCAGCAAAGCCAACGACCTCGAATTGACTAATCTTGTTATCGGGATGAAAAACGAATTGGAAAAAATAAAGGAGCAGATAAGAAACGTCGAATGAAACATGGACTTCTGATTGTGCTGTCCGGACCTTCGGGCGTCGGGAAAGGAACGATTTATTCGCGTCTGCTCGAGCGTATACCCGATCTTATCGTATCAGTATCCGCTACCACGCGAAAAGCGAGAAACGGAGAAATCGAAGGAAAGCACTATTATTTCGTAAACAATGAAAAGTTCGATTCCATGGTCGCCGCCGGCGAATTGCTCGAATGGACGGAAACCGTAGGCAACCGTTACGGCACTCCGCGCGCGCCCGTGCTCGCCGAGCTTTCGAAAGGAAACGACGTCCTGCTCGAAATAGACGTAAAAGGCGCCGTGCAGATCAAACGGACATATCCCGAATGCGTGACGGTGTTCGTTTTGCCGCCGAGCGAGGAAGAACTTAAGCGCAGGCTCGTCGGGCGCGGGACGGAATCCGCCGATCAGATAGCGGATAGATTGGCGCTTGCGAAAAAAGAAATAGCGGAACATGAAATATTCGATCACAGCATCGTAAATGCGGATATCGATAAAGCAGTAGACGACGTTATTAAAATAATCGAAAAAGAAAAAAGGAGCAAAAATATATGTTAATAGAACCGCCTATCGACAAACTTGTCGAAAAAATCGGATGCAAATACGCCCTTGTTTGTCTTGTGACCAAGCGCGGACGCGAACTTCAGCAGAAAATCGGCGAAGAAAACGCTATTCCCGAGGGCACTAATCCCATATCTTACGCAGCAAAAGAAGTGTACGAAGGATACGTAGAACCGGTTTACGAGGATTGATGAATCTCAAAGGCAAATGCGTACTTGTCGGAGTTACGGGAGGCATAGCCGTTTATAAGGTGTGCGAGCTTGTTTCGTCGCTTAAAAAGCAGGGCGCGGAAGTTTGCGTAGCCATGACGGAAAATGCGACTAAATTCGTTTCTCCGCTTACATTCGAAACTCTCAGTGCAAACAGAGTAGTCGTTGATATGTTCGACCCGAACCGCAAGTGGGAGGTCGAGCATATTTCGCTTGCGAAGAAAGCCGACGTTTGCGTCATCGCGCCTTGCACCGCCGATTTTGCCGCCAAGCTGGCGACGGGCATCGCCGACGATTTTTTGTCAACGACGGTAATGGCTTGCGGTTGCCCGATATTGCTTGCTCCGGCGATGAATACGAATATGCTGAATTCGGCGGCGTATCGCGACAACGAGAAAATTCTGGCGCGGCGCGGAGTGCTGTTCGTCGAGTCGGAAAGCGGTATGCTCGCTTGCGGCGACAAAGGAAACGGGAGGTTGGCGTCGCCAGCGAAAATCGAGGAGCGCATAATCGAATTGCTTTTCCCGAAGCGGGATTACGTCGGCAAAACGGTGCTTGTGACCGCGGGCGGAACGATAGAACCTATCGACCCGGTAAGATATATCGGGAACCGATCGAGCGGCAAAATGGGCGTAGCAATAGCCTCCGCCGCCGCAGACAGAGGCGCCGACGTTATACTCGTATGCGGGAAAGTTTCCGCGGACGTATCGGATAAGCGGTTTAAGCGTATAGACGTCGTGACGACGAAAGATATGTACGACGCGGTGATCGCCAACGCGACGGAAGCGGACGTAATAATCAAAGCCGCGGCCCCGTGCGATTTCCGTCCGAAAAAAATTGCCGATTCGAAGATCAAGTCGGACGGCGTTCCGGTTATAGAGTTCGAAAAAACCGAAGATATAGCCGCGGCGGTAGGAAAAATCAAAGGCGACAGAAAGTTGGTCGTATTTGCGGCGGAAACCGAAAATACGGAAAAGAACGCGACTGAAAAATTAAAGAAGAAGAATGCGGATCTCGTCGTGGCGAACGACGTTACGAAGCCCGGCGCGGGTTTCGATACGGATACGAATATCGCGACGTTGATAGACGGGAAAGGTTCGGTGCGACTGCCTTTGATGTCCAAACGCGAGCTTGCGGACAAAATCCTCGATAGATTGTGCGGTGACGAAACGTGTATGCCGAAGTTATAGTAGATATAGCCGTGTCCGAAGTGGATCGTATTTTCGATTATGATACGGGCGGACTCGATATAACGCGCGGAGTGAGGGTGACCGTTCCTTTCGGCAGAATGACCGTAGAAGGTTTCGTGATAGGTCTGAAACAGGAAACGGACGTGCCGGCGGATAAAATCAGATCCGTCATATCCGTGCTTGACTGCAGACGAATAATCACCGAAGAGATGTTCTCGCTTATGGATTATATGTCTGCGAAGATGCACCTGATGAAGGTGGATATATTGCGGTTGTTTATACCTGCGGCGATGCGGGGAGGGCGCGTAAAAGAGCTTAAACGGCAGTATGCGTCGTTGTCCGAGGAGTACCGCGATCGCGATCCGGGTGAATTTATCAAACCGTCGGCGTTGGCTCAGCACGAATTGTTTGAATATCTTCTGACCGAAAAACCGGAGGGCGAGTTTGTAAGCGAACTCACGAAAGTCTTTTCGGCGAGCGCGCTCAGAAACCTCGCTTCGCGCGGAATAGTCGTAGTGCGCGACGCAGAGCAAACGCGGTTGCCTTACGCGGACGTCAGACCCGAAAAAACTCCGGAAATAATACTTACAGACGAACAGAAATATGCGATCGAGAGCATTTCGTCTGCTTCCGGAAAAGTGTTTTTACTTCACGGCGTTACGGGAAGCGGGAAAACCGAAGTATATATGAATTGCATAGAAAGGACGCTCGCTTGCGGCAAGACGGCAATCATGCTTGTGCCAGAAATATCTTTGACTCCGCAGGTTCTGCGAAGTTTCAGAAACAGATTCGGCTCGAGCGTCGCTATTCTGCACAGCGCTCTCGGTCAGGGCGAAAAATTCGACGAGTGGAGAAAGTGTCTGTCCGGCGAGGCGAGGGTGGCGCTCGGGGCTCGGAGCGCGGTATTCGCGCCTTTGGAAAATATCGGCATAATAATCATCGACGAAGAACACGATTCGAGTTATATATCCGATCGCACCCCGCGTTATTCGACGTCGAACGTCGCTAAGTGGCGAATAAAATACAACAACGCAAATCTTATCCTCGGCAGCGCAACGCCTTCGGTGGAAACGTATCACGCCGCCAAAGAGGGAACGTACGAGCTTATCGAACTGACGGGACGCATAAATAAACGCCCGTTGCCCGAAGTCGAAATAGTCAATATGTGCAAAGAAATAGCGTCGGGCAACAACAGCATTTTTTCTTCGGCGCTTTTGCGGGAACTCGATAAGGTAGTCGAGTGCGGCAATCAGGCGATGTTGTTTCTGAATCGCCGAGGATACGCGTCGTTCATGATGTGCCGCTCGTGCGGATACGTTGCCAAGTGCGAACGGTGCGACGTGTCGCTTGTTTATCATCGCGAAGAAAACCGACTTAAATGCCATTATTGCGGCAATATGTATACCGTGCCGAGCGTATGTCCGCAATGCGGTTTCCCCGTAATGAAAGAGGGCTATATCGGTACTGAAAAGGTCGTTCGTTTGCTCGAGGAACTGTATCCGGGCGTCGGCGTGCTCAGAATGGACAACGACAGCACGCGTACGAAAGGCGCTCACGCCGAGATTCTCGGCAGGTTCGGCGCGAAGGAAGCGCAGATACTCGTCGGCACGCAGATGATTGCCAAGGGGCATGATTTTCCCGACGTTACTCTCGTCGGGATCCTCGACGCGGATATGAGTCTGCATATGGCGGACTATCGCAGCGTGGAACGCACGTTTCAGCTTACTACGCAAGTGGCGGGCAGGGCGGGGCGAGCGGCGCAATCCGGAAAAGTCGTGCTTCAGACGTATGCGCCGCATCATTATGTATACGGTTACGTAAAAAACGGCGATTATAAAGGGTTCTATGAAAAGGAAATCAATTTGCGCGAAGTGACGAAATATCCGCCGTTTGCTACGATCGTCAGAGTCCTTGTCAGCGGAAGCGACGATACGAAAGCCGCCGGAGTATTGAAAAATATATATGCGGGCATAACGGAAATCAAAGAGGCATATCCCGATAAATTTATTTACCTTGCATATATGCGCGCTCCGGTAAAAAAGATCATGGACGAATACCGTATGCAGATACTGGCAAGGCTTTCCGTAGGATCCGACGAAATCGTCGATAAAATATACGAAACGGTCGAAAAATATCGCGTACCGAAGATTACGTCTTATGCGGAGATAAATCCGATAAAACTTTCCTGAAATCAGGATATTACATAGAGGCAGAGTTATGGCAAAAAGAATAATAGCGATAAACGGTAATGAAGTACTTCGAAAAAAGTGTCGTGAAGTGACCGAGTTCGACGACAGACTCGGCGTTCTGCTCGACGATATGCGCGAAACCATGATAGACGCGGACGGCGTCGGTCTTGCCGCTCCGCAGGTGGGCATACTTAAGCGCGCCGTAGTCATAAGCCCGGACGGACACGATTTTTACGAACTTGTCAATCCCGTTATCGTAAAAAGCTCGGGTACGCAGTTATGCAGAGAAGGATGTTTGAGCGTGCCGGGAATATCCGGCGAGGTCGAACGTCCGAAAAAAGTCGAAGTCGATGCGTTCGACAGATACGGGCGTCGCTTTACGCTTAAAGCGGAAGGTTTTCTTGCGGATATCTGTTGTCACGAATTGGATCATCTCGACGGAATATTGTTTATAGATAAAATGCGTCGGTCTTAAAGCCGATCGTAAGGATAAGTATGAAGATTGTATTCATGGGAACGCCCGATTTTGCATTGTTTTCTTTGAAAGCCTTGACTGAATCGGAACACGACGTGGTTGCGGCGGTTACGCAGCCGGACAGACCGGGAAACAGAGGGGTCACGGTCTGTTCTCCCGTGAAAAAATTTGCGACGGAACGCGGTATCCCTGTGTATCAGTACGAAAAGATAGGCAGAGAGGGAGCGGCGGATCTTAAGTCGCTCGGCGCCGATGTGTACGTTACCGCGGCGTTCGGACAGATTTTGACGCAGGAAATTCTCGATATTCCTTCGTTCGGAGTAATAAACGTCCATGCGTCGTTACTGCCAAAATACAGAGGCAGTTCTCCCATACAGTGGGCGCTTATAAACGGCGAAAAAGAAACGGGCGTCACGATCATGCGCACGAACGCGGGGCTCGATACCGGCGATATATTGTTCTCGAAAAGTATTGCCGTTTCTCCGGATGATACCGCGGGGTCTTTGTTCGATAAACTCGGCGCTCTCGGCGCGGAAACATTGATCGAGTATCTCGATTTGCTCGCGCGCGGAAAATGTCCCGAGCCGATTAAACAGGACGAAAGTCGCGCGACGTATTTTCCTATGTTGAAAAAAACCGACGGAATTATCGATTGGTCGGCAAGCTCCGGGAGTATATCCGATAAATCCCGCGGCGTGACTCCGTGGCCGGGCTCGTATACTTTTTATAACGGAAAAATCGTAAAAATCCATAAGCTCGAGATATGTGAGGGCAACGGCGTTCCCGGGCAGGTGCTGCGCGCGGATAAAAACGGATTGACCGTGGCTTGCGGCTGCGGCGCGGTCAGACTGCTCGAATTGCAGGCGGAAGGGAAGCGAAGAATGAACGTCGCGGACTTTCTGAACGGAAACAGAATTGTCGTCGGAGATATGTTCGGATGAAACTCGATTTTTCCGCAGAACGCGCGGCATACGACGTGTTGAAAAAAGTTTTTTCCGACCGCGCATATTCGTCTATAGAACTCGACCGTATTCTTGTCAATACGAAACCGGAATCGCGCGGCAAAGTCACCGCGCTGGTTTACGGCGTTCTCGAAAAAAGCGTCAGACTCGATTACATAATTTCGCAGATTGCCGATAAAGTAAAAACAAATATTTACGTACTGCTTAAAATGGGCATTTACGAGCTATTGTACGGAAACGAACCGGATTATGCTGTGGTCGGAAGATACGTATCGTTTGCGAAAAACAGAATGTACGGTGCGCACGGGTTTGTAAACGCGGTACTTCGTAAGGCGCGCGACGTGCAGGTTCCGGACAAAGGCGCGGATGCAGGGTCGTTATCGCTGCGATTCAGTCAGCCGGAGTGGGTAATATCGCGGTTCATGAACGATTTCGGACTCGATAAGACCGTTTCGGTTTTCGGTTCGCCGATGTGCAGGCTTACGCATATCCGTAATAATTCGAGAAAAATCGGCGCGGCTGATTTTGAAATAAAAATAAAGAAAATATATAAAAATTCGGATATTTTACGCACAGACTACGGGTATTATGTCACGCATAGTGCGCTTTCCGAATTGAAACGCGATGAATTTACGGCTCAATCTCTCGCGTCGTGCCGCGCGGTAAATATATATTCGACGGGGGTTTCGGGTAAAATCGATATACTTGATTTGTGCGCCGCTCCGGGCGGCAAGTCGATATATTTGCAAGAACTTTTGCCGTATTCCGACATTACTTCGTGCGACGTACACGCTCATCGCGTAAGGCTTATAAGATCTTACGCAGACCGTATGGGCGCAAAACTGAATATTATGGAAAACGACGCGACGAAACTTCGCGAGGAGTGGAGGTCGAAATTCGGACTCGTCGTATGCGACGTGCCGTGTTCGGGGAGCGGTCTTGCCGTGTCTTCGCCAGATGTCGTGCTGTTCAAATCCGAAAGCGATCTGTCCGCGCTTACCGAACTTCAATATAATATTTTGTCCGTCGCGTCGGAGTACGTTAAAGCAGGCGGAGAAATAGCTTATTCGACGTGTTCAGTGTTTGTTTGCGAAAACGAGGACATAATAAAGCGGTTCTTATCCGAACATGATAATTTCGAAATCGTCGGGCTTGATTTCCGATCGGGTGCAAACGTCGGCGGAATGATAAGATTGTTTCCCGATACGGACGGGTGCGACGGGTTCTTCGTGACGAAGTTGAGGAGAACGAAATGAAAAAACTTCTTATCGATCATTCGGAAATCGAACTCGCGGAAGAATTGCGTCGGTATGATCTGCAGAAGTACCGCGTGGGGCAGATATATAAGTGGCTGAACGACGGTGTGGATTTCGCCGAGATGACAAACCTCCCGAAAGTACTTCGCGAAAAGTTATCGGAAGAATACAGAGCAGTCGGCGCGACGATAGTGAAATCGGCGCGATCGAAGGACGGTACGGTCAAGTTTTTGTTTTCGCTCGGCGACGGAAACCTTATCGAAGGCGTATTGATGAAATATAAATACGGATATACGATGTGCGTATCGACTCAGGTGGGGTGCAGAATGGGGTGTGCGTTTTGCGCGTCGGGGATAGACGGGCTTCTCAGAAATCTTTCTCCCGGGGAAATGTTGTCCGAAGTAATATGCGCAAACGCGTATCTTCGCTCTTTCGGATCGGACGAGCGCGTAGGCAACGTCGTCCTTATGGGAAGCGGCGAACCGTTGGATAACTATGAAAACGTTACGAAATTTATCCGATTGTTGTCCGCGGGTCAGGGGATCGGTCAACGCGGCGTTTCGCTGTCCACTTGCGGAATAGTCCCGAATATACGGCGACTTGCCGACGACGGTTTTTCGGTGACGCTGTGTATTTCGCTTCATGCGCCGACGGATGAAAAGCGGCTCGGAATAATGCCTGCGGCGCGCGCGTACAAGATCGGTGATATAATTTCCGCCGCCGAATATTATTTCAAAAAAAGCGGTCGCCGCGTCGTATTCGAATACGCCATGATGCGCGATTTCAATATTTCGACGGCAGACGCCGAAACCCTGCGAAAACTAACCCGGGGGTTTCCGAGTCATATCAATCTGATTCCGCTCAACGAGACGGGATCGAAGCTCGTCGGAGTTAATAAAAAAGAAGCCGATGTTTTTCTGAAAAAACTTATTTCTCTCGGAGCGTCGGTAACGATCCGCAGATCTCTCGGCGACGATATAGAAGGCGCATGCGGACAGCTAAAAAGAAAATATGCAAAAGATTATAATGGAGGGTCGAATGACGGTTAAAGTAGCTCCGTCCATTTTAAGCGGCGATTTCGCCGTTATGGGAACGGAAACGATAAGAATGCAAAAGGCGGGCGCCGACATGATTCATTGCGACGTAATGGACGGTGTTTTCGTTCCGAATCTTACGTTCGGGCATAAAATGGTTGCGGACATAAGAAAATACGTCGATATTCCGCTCGACGTACATTTAATGATCATGCGCCCCGAGCGTTATCTGGATAAGTACGTTCAGGCGGGCGCGGACAGGCTTTCTTTTCATATAGAGGCAACGGATCAAGCCGCGGAAAATCTCATGTCGATAAAAAATTCCGGCATTAAGGCGGGGATCGCCGTTTGCCCGGAAACGCCGATAACGAACGTTTTTCCGCTTCTCGAATATCTCGATTTCGTAATCGTCATGGGCGTGCATCCCGGGTTCAGCGGTCAAAAATATATTCCCGAAACTACCGCGCGGATCGAATTATTATGCGAAGAAATAAAGCGGAGAAAACTGTCCGTAGAAGTCGAAATGGACGGCGGAGCGAATGAAAGCAACGTGCGGATCATAGCGGGAGCGGGAGCGCGCGTTATAGTTTCAGGCAGTTGCGCTTTCAATTCGCCGAATCCCGAAAAAGTTATAGCAATGTTTCAATGCCGCGACTGATCGTAACGTTTTTCGGCATTCCCGCATAAAATATTATCGGGAGGCAACGTTATGTCCAAAATCATTTGTATTAAAGCGCCCGGTTTCATAGGCGCGATTCTGAGATTTTTTTGCCGCAGAAAGCGGAAGTCACAAGAAGAAAAAATCTGAAAATCAGATAATATTAAATCATAACTTTTTTATGAATGTCGTTTTGCGGACTTGCGAAAACGACATTTTTTTACGGGTTTCGTTCGTTTTTCGAGCTAAGCGAAAACTTATCGTTCTGTTAAGCAGAAAGAAAAGACCGACGAATTTTCGTCGGTCTTTGAAGTCTTCCGATATGGGGTAGGAGTAATCAACCTTCCTTATTCATCGTTCTTTTGCAGCGGGTGCAGACGTAAACACTCTTGACCTGACCGTCTATGTCGAGCTTCATTTTGTGCACGTTTGCACTGAAAGATCTGACGGTATGTCTGTTGGAGTGGCTGACGTTTTTACCTGCGGTTCTGCCCTTGCCGCATATAGCGCATACTTTGCTCATTGCTTTTGTTGCCTCCGTTTCCGTATTACCGTAATAATATACCACTCGCGGGAAAGAATTGCAAGCAAATTTTCAAACTTTTTTTATAATATGATAATTTTTCTTTTTAAGATAATGTTTTTTTCACAAACATAACAAATTACTTGCATTTTATTTTTGTTTGCGTTAGAATATATATGAATAAAATGTAGTGTTGCGTATTATGCATACTATGTCTTTTTAATTAATTACGAAATATTTCGACGGACCGAATTCGTTCCGTTGCCGCAGTGCGGCTGAATGGAGATATATTATATATTATGGCTATTAAATCTATCAACGGTGTGATGCTCAGAAAAATGATTCTTAACGGAGCAAAACTACTTGACAGCAATAAACAGCATGTTGACTCATTGAATGTTTTTCCCGTGCCTGACGGCGATACGGGCACGAATATGTCGCTTACTTTACTTTCCGCGGCGAAAGAAGTTACGGCTTGTCCGAATAATGATATAAGCGTTTTGTGCGACGCTATTTCCAAAGGCGCTCTTCGCGGCGCGCGCGGAAACAGCGGCGTTATTACAAGTCAGATATTAAAAGGTTTTGCATCCGAGCTTTCTCAATGCGCGTCCGAAATCACCGTAAAGGATCTGTCGAAGGGTCTTGTCAAGGGGACGGAAATCGCGTATAAGGCGGTTACGAAACCTCAGGAGGGCACTATATTGACCGTAGTGCGTTCCATGAGCGAACAGTCCGTTAAAATGGCTAAGCGTACGACTAACGTCGCGGATTTCTTTACGTCGGTGATCAAAGTCGGCGAGGAGACGCTGAAACAGACTCCGGAGATGCTCCCGGCGCTTAAAAAAGCGGGAGTCGTCGATGCGGGCGGACGCGGGTTGCTTATTATCTTCCAGGGCTTTTACAACAGCCTTATGGGTCAGGAGGACGTCAACCTCGAATTTGACGACAGCATAAAAAAAGTAGCCGAAGGCAAGACAAATAATTACGAACAGTTTCACGTCGATCTTACCGAACTCGACGCAATAGAATTCGCGTATTGCACCGAATTTTTTGTAATTAACCTCAAGGATACGACGACGGAGCCGGACATAGACGCTTTTCGGGATAAGCTTATGCAGATCGGTGATTGCGTGCTTGTCATAGGCGATCTGTCTATGGTCAAAGTCCATGTGCACACGAATAATCCCGGTCAGGCGCTTTCTTATGCGCTCGAACTCGGTGAAATAGACAGAATAAAAATCGAAAATATGCTCGAACAGAACCGCGCGTTGCTTTCGAGCCGCGAGTCGGAAGAGCTGAAGCCTTTCGGTATGGTGTCCGTATGTTCGGGCGACGGCATGGCTGCCATTTTCAAAGATCTGCTTGTAGACGAAATAATCGAAGGCGGACAGACGATGAATCCGAGCGCCGAAGACATTGCAAACGCTTGCGACAAAATCGCGGCGAAGGATATATTCGTTTTCCCGAATAATAAGAATATAATTCTTGCGGCGGAGCAGGCTAAAGAAATCTGCAAAAGGAATATTCACGTTGTTCCGACGACAAACGTGCCTCAGGGGCTGTCTGCCGTGCTTGCTTTCAATCCGCAGGATACGATCGATAATATTCTCGACGATATGGAAGAAGCGCGTCTTTCGGTCAAGGTCGGAAGCGTTACTTTCGCCGTTCGCGAAACGTCGGTGGACGGATTCGATCTGAAAGAAGGAGATATTATCGGACTCGGCGAAAAGAAAATCCTTGCAAAGGGCGAGAATGCGAACGCCGTGGCGGAGGACTTGCTCGAAAAGCTCGCTGACGACGATACAAGTACGATAACGCTGTATTACGGGCATGAAACTACGGAGGAGCAGGCGCAGGAGCTTGTTGAGAAATTATCCGAAAAATACGATATGTGCGACGTAGACGCTCATTACGGCGGGCAGGCTTTGTATTATTACATAATTGCGCTCGAATAATAAGCGCGTCCCACTGTTACGATTATGAAAGGGCGGATCGATCCGTCCTTTTTATTAAAAGGCGACGATGAAACTCTGCGATATAAAAGGTCTTGGAGAAAAGCGAATAGCAAAACTTGCGGAATGCGGAATTTACGATCCGATCGATTTGCTTATGCTTTTTCCATATGCGTATTTTGACCGTAACAATCGCGTCGATTGGGATAAAACGGCGAGCGGTGAGGACGTTATATTCCGCGGAACGCCCGTCGGCAGACCGTTGATTAAGCACGTGCGGAGAGGACTTTCGTTTGTAAAAGCCGCGTTCGTTTCCGAAGGACGCACTATTACGTGTACGTGGTTCAATCAGGATTACGTATTCGGACGCATTTGTTCGGGAGAGCGTTTTCTCATCGCAGGCAAGGTAAAGCGGATCGGAAAAAATATCGAAATCGTCGCGCCGCAGATATTGCCCGAACGCGATACGGACGTTATGCCGCTTTATAAACTTCCTAAGGGAATTACTCAATCCGTGATGTCGGACGCCGTGCGGACTATATTGTCGCGCGTAGACGTAAAAGGATACGTTTCCGCCGAGCTTGCGCATAAGTACGGTTTAATGCCGTTGTCCGACGCGTTCCGGGCGGTGCATTTACCTTACGATACCGCGGAAACGTCAGTTGCCAGACGTAGCATTGCTATGGAAAATCTGGCTTATACGCTGAGCGTGTATAATATCGCCAAAGGCAACGGCGTCGATACAAGAAAAAAAAGGTATAGTGCGGATGTAAATAAAATATATGTAGCAATGGACGAATTGCCTTTTACTCTGACGAAGGGTCAGTCCGACGCCGTAAAAGAAATACTCGACGAACTGCATTCTACGCACAGAATGAACGTTTTGTTGCAGGGCGACGTAGGCAGCGGAAAAACTATAGTGGCGTTTCTTGCAATGTATTACGCCGTATTATCGGGGTATCAGTGCGCAGTCATGGCGCCGACTGAAATCCTCGCCGCGCAGCATTACGAAAAAGCGGTGCGGTTTTTCGGAGAAAAGGGCATAAAAGTATCCTTGCTTACGGGCTCGATGAAGTCCGCCGAACGAAACTCGGTAAAAAGCGATATATCTTCCGGGGCGACCGGAATTACAATCGGGACTCACGCCGTAATCGGCGCGGACGTTGCGTATAAAAATCTCGGTCTGACCGTGGTGGACGAGCAACACAGATTCGGGGTTTGCCAAAGGGGAAGTCTGGAGAATAAAGCGGACGGTGCGGATAATATCGTTATGTCCGCCACTCCGATACCGCGTACTTTGGCATTGACGCTTTACGGACAATTGAAATCGATAGAACTCCGAATGCGTCCGGGCGGAAGAAATAATATTATGACAGCCATAGTACCAGAACGAAAACTCGGTAATATGTACGAGTACATAAAAAATAAAGCGGCAATCGGAGAAAATACTTATATTGTCTGTCCGAGGGTGGACAGCGACGATACCGTATCCGCAGT
>CANDJX010000021.1 GCA_947385185.1 uncultured Clostridia bacterium | reverse complement strand
CTGCAGAGGGAAGTCGCCAAAGGGGGTTCGGGGACACATCGAAAGTGTCCCCGACGCCTTTTTGCTTAGCTTTTTCGGCGCACGAAAAAGCGTAATAATGTACAAGTGTCTTTCAGACACTGCACCGTACCCTCTAAAAGTTTCCGCTTTTATTAAAAATCATATAACCAAATAAAAAAATCGCAAAGGAAAATTTTTCCTTTGCAAAACTTTTTTACAGCTCCACGCGACTTTCAAGCGCACGTGACAACGTCACTTCGTCTGCGTATTCTATATCGCTGCCCATGCTTATACCTTGCGCTATACGCGAAACCCTGACCCCGAGCGGCTTTATAAGGCGGGCGATGTACATTGCGGTCGCTTCGCCCTCGACATCGGGGTTTGTCGCCAGAATTACCTCTTTCACGCCGTCTATCCTGGAAAGCAATTCTTTTATCCTTATGTCGTCCGGACCGCGCCCGTCGAGCGGAGAAATCGTCCCGTGAAGGACGTGATACACTCCGCCGAATGAATGCGTCTTTTCCATCGCGACGACGTCTTTCGGATATGTCACGACGCAAATCGTATCCGACGGACGTTTACGGCAGATCTCGCATACGTCCGACTCGGTGAAATTACCGCACTCGGTGCAATACTTTACGTTGCGTTTTACGTCGGTAAGCGCCGCGCAAAATTCGTCGACGTCCGCTTCGGACATATCGATAACGGCGTAAGCGTAACGCATCGCCGTCTTTGCGCCGACTCCGGGCAATCTGGAAAATTTATGCGCCAGTTTGTTTATACTTTCGGTCATGTTGCAAACCTTGCGAAATTACATCAGACCGTTTGCGCCCGCGGGCATTTTCTCGTTCTTGACCGCTTCCGCTTCTTCCGCCGCCTCGTTGTATGCGGCGATTATGAGATCCTCGAGCATTTCCACATCGTCCGGATCGACCGCTTCGGGCTTGATCGAGATCCCGCGAAGCGCGCCGTAACCGTTGACGGTGACCGTGACGAGTCCGCCGCCCGCGCTGCCTTCGATTTCCGTTTCTTCGAGTTCGGCTTGCGCCTTAGCCATTTGTTCCTGCATTTTTTTCGCCTGCTGCATCAGCGCCTGCATATTCATACCGCCGCCGAATCCGCCGCCGTAACCGCCGTGTTTGCTCATTGTTTATTCTCCTTGATAATACGAAATTTTATATGATACCTTTTATTTTATACGTTTGCCGCGCCCGTCCACGACCTCGACTTCCAGTCCCTTGACCGCTTCGAGGATCTGCTCGAGCTCCGACGCGCCGCCGTCCGACAGCTTTTCCACCTGAAGGACGTAACCCGCGCCGAATTCATCGAGCGCTTCCTGAGCCGCGCGCATATTCTCGGGTTCGGCAAAAGTCAGATACGAATCGCTTCCGACGAAAACAACGAATTTATTGCCAACCAATCGCACTTTATCGTCGGGAAGCGCAGAATATTCTCCGAAAAGTCTGAGATTTCCGCTCTTGCGGAGTTTGCTCCTCAAATATCCGAGCAACCCGAGCGTACGTTCGTCGGGCGGCGTATTCGCCGGCGCTTTCACGGGCTTTTCGGCAGGCTTCGTTTCCTTTCTTTCCGTCGGTTTTGCGGACTGCCCTTGTTCCGCGATCGTGACGGGAGTCGTCTGCGCGCCCGCTATCGATGCGCACGCGGAAAGCAACGCGCTTTCGAGCACTATGCGCGGAGACGTGGAGTATCTGAGCTCCGCCTCCGCGCCGCCGAGCGTACGTATGAATCCGACGAGAAACGGCACGCTCGTCTTTGACGAAATTTCCGCCATGCGCGCAAACGTTTCTTTAGTCGCGGTCAGTCTTTCTCCGCCCGCGGTCATAAGCACCATAAGGTCGCGGGCATAAACCGTCAGGTCGCGCGAAATCTGCGACACCGACTTGCCCGCGCCCGCAAGCTGTTCCACTTTCGAGATTATACCGCCCACGTCCGAACGCACAACCGCGTCCATGAGATCGGCAGTCTGCTCGTTGCTGCCCGTGCCCGTTATTTCGAGCGCGAGCTCGTACGTCAGATCGTCCGACGCATTCAGACATCGATCGCCTATCGACAGAGTATCGCGCACGCTCCCTTCGCCCAGTCGCGCAATATGCATGAGCGCCTTATCCTCGGCTTTCACGCCCTCTTTTCTGAAAATATCTTTGATGAGCGCGAACAGTTTATCCGTCGGAACGAGCTTGAAATCGAACCTCATACACCGCGAAAGTATGGTCGCGGGGAGTTTGTGCACTTCGGTCGTGCAAAGTATGAAAACGACGTGCGCGGGCGGTTCTTCGAGCGTTTTGAGAAGCGCGTTGAACGCGCTGCCCGACAGCATATGCACCTCGTCGATGATGTACGCTTTATACTTTCCGCTCGCCGGCATATAGCCCACGCTCTCGCGCAAGTCACGGATCTTATCCACGCCGTTATTCGACGCCGCGTCCATTTCCACGACGTCGAGATTGGACGGGCTTAAGAGCGCCTTGCAAACCTCGCACTTGCCGCACGGACTGCCATGAACGGGCGAAAGACAATTTATGGCGCGCGCGAAAATTTTCGCGCAACTCGTTTTACCCGTTCCGCGGCTGCCCGTAAACAGATAAGCGTGCGAAATCGCGCCGCGTTCGATCTGATTCACGAGCGTGGTAACGATAATGTCCTGACCGATGACCTCGTCGAACGAGGAGGGACGGTATTTACGATAAAGCGCGGTTTTCATGCGTTATAAAAATGCGGTCAACCGACAATTGACCGCAGGAAAATAAAAGGCTTTTACGCCCCGGGACAAGTCCCGGACTCGCGAACATTGCTCGCGGGTCCCGCAGCGGTCTGTGGGGCAAACCTTTTGTCGGCGTCGCAAATCTGCCGTTGCAAGCAAATTTGCTCCCGGGATCAATTTCTGTAAGCCGCCAGCCCGCCGAGCACGGTAAGCGCCGTCATAATGACGAGAAGAAGCATTCCGAGTCCGACGAACAGACACGTCAGCATTCCGAGCGTCGAAACGTACATAAACGAAAACACTATAAGCGTCACCACTGCGGCGACGGCGACTGCAGTCAATACAAGCAAAAGCCTGAATATCGCTACTTTCTGTTCCTGAGTCATTGATTTTTTCATACCGTTTTATTATATAAATCCTCGGCGCTTTTGTCAAGCGATTTGTATCAATCGCGCTCGAACGGGGTTTCGTCCGGATTAACTTCCTGCAGTTCGACCGGTCCTTTCTTTCCGTCCGCGCCCGCGTCCTTTTTCTCTTTCTGCGGCGCGCGCGACGTTGCGCCGTCCTCATCCTCGAACGAAACGTGTTCGCCCACCCAACGCATCCGCACCGTGCCGAGAGGACCGTTACGATGCTTGGCTACGATAATTTCGGCGGCGTCGCGGTCGGGAACGTCCTCGTTCGCGTTCGGTCGGTAAATGAACATGATTATATCCGCGTCCTGTTCGATAGCTCCCGATTCGCGCAGATCGGACATCTGCGGCTTACGCTTTTCCTTTTCGCTTCCGCGCGAAAGCTGGGAGAGCAGAAGCAGGGGCACGTCGAGCTCTTTCGCCGCAAGTTTCATGGTACGCGAGATCTCGGACACGTCCTGCTGACGGTTCTCCACCTTTTTCCCGCTCGACATCAACGTAAGGTAGTCGACCATTACGAGATCGAGTCGTTTCTGTTCGCGCTTGAGCCTGCGGCATTTGGACAGTATGTCCATCGGCGTCGTAAGCGACGTGTCGTCCACGAATATTCGGGACTTGCAAAGCGAACTGCGCGCCGCCGCTATGCGTTTCCATTCTTCCGCTCCCTTGAGTTCGCCTTTGGCGAGTTTGGAAAAATCGACTTTCGCGATCGACGCGATCATACGCTTGGCGAGCTGCGCCGCCGGCATTTCGAGCGAGAAAATAGCGCAGACTTTGGGCTCGGCGGTCTTGCTCGGTTCGCCGTTTTTGAGGTGCGCGGTCGCGACCTGTTGCACGATGTTCATACCGATACTCGTTTTGCCCTGTCCGGGACGCGCCGCGATTATGACAAGATCGCCGCCGTGAAGTCCGCCGAGCACCGAATCTATACCTTTGAAACCGGTCTGAAGCCCGCGACGGGCAAGCGGATCGCGAAGAAGCGAATCGAAATCCGCGACTGCGGCGTTTACCGCCTCGTCGAACGGGGCGAGCGCGCTTATCCCCTGATTTTCCGCGACGTCGCTTATCGCTTTTTCAGCGAACTGCAACGTTTCGAGCGAATCCTCGGACGCGTAACATTTTTCGAGCACCGAATTCGACGCCGCCATGAGCCGACGGAGCTGTGAATTTCTCTTGACTATATCCGCGTGCGCTTTATAGTTCGCCGACGTCGGAAGATAGTCGGACAGCGCGGAAATATACTGAGCGCCTCCTACGTCGCCGAGCGCGCCCATACGGTCGAGTTCCTGCGTGACCGTGACGAGGTCTATGGGACGGTTATCGTTCCATATCGCGTTCATCGCTTCGAAAACGAGTTTGTGCGATCGGTAATAAAAATCGTCGGGCTTGATCAGACTGATCAGCTCGGTCGGGACGTTCTCGTCTATCATCATACAGCCGAGAAGCGCTTTTTCCGCTTCTTCGCTGTGCGGCGGCACCTGCCCTTTCACGTTCGGATGATTTTTTATGTCTTCTTTTTTCGTTGCCATTTGTTCCCCGTGATTTTTATTCGAAGTTTACAGCGAAGTGAATTCGCCGAGAGTGTTGCGGAATTCGAGCATAGCGATCTCGTAAGGTCGGTTATCGAGCAGATCGACGCCCGCGTCCTTGAGTATTTCGTAAGGCGATTTATGCCCGCCCGCGCGCAGGAATTTATCGAAATACCGCTTGACCGCGATTTCGCCGCCTTTTAATATCGAATCGGCAAGGCTTACCGCTGCGGTAAGTCCCGTAGCGTATTTATAAACGTAAAACGCCGAATAGAAGTGCGGTATGCGCGCCCATTCGAGCCTGATCTGCTTGTCGTGCGTCACGCCCGTACCGTAATATTTTTTGTTGAGTTTGAGGTACGCTCTGGAAAGCGATTCGACCGTAAGCGCTTCCCCGCGCTTGTCCGCCCTGTGCGCGCCGAGCTCGAACTCGGCGAACATCGCCTGACGGAACAGCGTAGTCCGGAACATATCGAGATAATACGAAAGCAGATATTTACGCACCTTCGTATCTTTGGTCGTCGCAAGCAAATGCTTGAGGAGCAGGACTTCGTTCGTCGTGCTCGCCACTTCGGCAACGAAGATCGAATATCCGGCTTTGTCGTAACAAAGCGCTTCGTCCGAGTAATGCGAATGCATGGCGTGACCGAGCTCGTGCGCGATCGTGAAAATATCGTGCGTCGTGCCCGAATAATTGAGCAAGACGTAAGGACCCGTGCCGTATGCTCCCCAGCTGTACGCGCCGCCGCGCTTGCCTTCGTTTTCCATTACGTCTATGCGGCGTTCTTTCTTCATTTTTACGAGCAGGTCGGTGTATTCCTTCCCGAGCGGCGCAAGCGCGTCGAGCACTATGCGGAAAGCCGTTTCGTAATCGGTACCGAGCTCGGCGCCGCCGACGAGGGGCACGTACATATCGTACATATGCAGCTCCCCGAGCACGAGCCTGCGATAATCCACGTATTCGTGCAAAGACGGAAGCGCAGCGTTGACCTGCTCTATAAGTTTGCCGTAAACCCCTTCCGGAACGTCGTCTGCGGCAATCGACGCGGACATAGCGTCGTCGTAACCGCGGAGGGCGGAAACTATATTGTTTTTCTTAACGCAATTCGTATAGCAAGCCGCGAGCGTATTGATGCGGTCCTCGTACAGCGAATAATACGCTTTGAACGCTTTTTTGCGCACGTCGCGATCGGGGTGCTGAAGCAAACGCGCGTAAGTGCCGTGCGTAAGCGGAATGCGCTCGCCGTCCACCTTGAACGGAGGGTGCGGCAGATCCACGCTGTCTATCTTTTCGAAAATATCGCGAAACGACCCCGTCACTTCCCCGAGCCGCGCCAGAATATATTCCTCGCCCTCGCCGAGTACGTGCGGTTTGTTCTTCCGGACGCGTTCGAGCGTATACGAATAATCGGCGAACGACGGATGGTTCATCATAAAATCGAGCTGATCGTCGGACAGACGCGTAAGTTCGGGTTCGACGAACGACATCGCCGCGGCAAACGACGACGACAGCGTGTTCGCGCGCTGTGCGAGCGCGACTGCGGCTGCGTTCGACCCGTCCACGTGCATACTCATGGTCGCGTAAACGACGATCTTTTCCACGGCGATACCGAGCTCGTCCGCAAGACGGAGAAGGCGAAGAACCTGTTCCGGGTTCGCCAGCTTGCCTCTGAACTTCGCGATTTCGCCTATCCGCATATTCGTCTGCGAAAAAGTCTTTTCCCATTCGAGCTTATCCGCGAAAATATGCGACAGATCCCAGGTGTATTCGAGTCGTGCTTCGCTTCTTTTCATAAAATCTCCTTCATTCCCGCCTTTCGGGCGACTCAGTTTTTAAGCGAGTGCAACGGCGCGGGGATTATGCCGCCGCGTCCGATGAATTCGCTGCTGTCCACGTCGGACACCGGCATGACCGGAGCCGAGCCGAGCAGCCCTCCGAAACTCACCTCGTCGCCCACGTTCATGCCCGGAACGGGAATGACGCGCACGGCGGTCGTCTTGTTATTCACTACGCCGATCGCACACTCGTCGGCGATTATAGCCGAAATAGTTTCCGCCGAAGTATCTCCCGGAACGGCGATCATATCGAGTCCGACCGAACAAACGGCGGTCATCGCCTCGAGTTTGGAGAGCGACAGCTTGCCCGCGCGCACCGCGGCGATCATGCCTGCGTCCTCGCTCACGGGAATAAACGCGCCCGAAAGTCCGCCGACCATGCCCGACGCCATAACGCCGCCCTTTTTGACCGCGTCGTTCAGAAGCGCAAGCGCGGCGGTAGTGCCGTGACCGCCCACCGAAGAAAGCCCCATGATTTCGAGGATCTCCGCGACGCTGTCGCCTATCGCCGGCGTGGGCGCAAGCGAAAGATCGACTATGCCGAATTTGGCGCCGAGAAGTTCCGCGGCTTTCGTACCGACGAGCTGACCCGCGCGCGTGATTTTGAACGCGGTCTTTTTAATTACGTCCGCGACGGTGGTAAGATCCGCGCCCTTACAGTTTTTAAGCGCGGCGGCGACGACGCCCGGACCGGATACGCCGACGTTGATCGTCGCTTCGCCTTCGCCGAGTCCGGTGAACGCGCCCGCCATGAACGGATTGTCCTCGACGGCGTTCGCGAAAACGACGAATTTGGCGCAACCGAGCGCGTCGTTATCCTTCGTGCGTTCGGCAAGATCTTTGATTATTCTGCCCATAAGGGCGACTGCGTCCATATTTATGCCGCTTCTGGTGGACGCGACGTTTACGGACGAGCATAATTTTTTCGTAGACGAAATCGCTTCGGGGATCGTAAGCAGGAAATCGCGCTCCGAGTCCGTCATATCCTTATGAACGAGCGCCGAATATCCGCCGAGAAAGTCTATCCCGATCTCGCCCGCCGCCCTGTCGAGCACGCGCGCAATACCGACGTAATCCCCGCTCGGCGCGCCGACGATCGACACGGGCGTGACGGACACGCGCTTGTTCACGATCGGGATGCCGAGTTCGGACGAAAGTTTTTCACCGACCTCGACGAGCTTGCCCGCGCGGCGCATAACTTTGTCGTACACCTTTTTTTCGACTTTTTTGCCGTCCGCGTCCGCGCAGTCGAGGAGAGAGAGCGAAAGCGTAATCGTTCTTACGTCGAGGTTCTGGTCGTCGACCATTCTTATGGTTTCTAAAATATCGCCTGTATTTATCATAAATTCAGTCCGCGCCGCCCGTCAGATCTTGTGCATGGAATCGAACAGATCCTGATGCTGTATGCGAATATCCACGCCTATTTCTTCGCCCGCCTTTTTAAGCTCCGACTGCAGGACGGTAAAATCCGCTTTGCACAAAGTCAGATCGACGAGCATGATCATGGTAAAATAATCCTGCATGAGCGTCTGGGAAATATCGCAGATATTGACGCCGTATTTTTTCATAAGAATGGCAATGTCGGCTATTATGCCGACTTTGTCTTTGCCGAGTACCGTAACTATCGCTTTCATTTAATTATCGATAAACTCCTGTTGAATGTAGATGTTGATGTAAAGGCGCGCCGCGAACGCGGTTTACTGCACTATGCGCACGGGAAGAATGAGATATAAGAATTCTTCCGAGCCGCCGGCAGGTTCGACGACGCAGGGATCGGCGGGACTGTTGAATTTGACCGTTATGCTGTCCGTGCCGCAGACGCGGAGAAGTTCGGTAAAATATTTCGCGTTGAACGCGATCACGAGATCGGGTCCCACTGTGATAACGGGCAGTTTTTCGTCGAGGTTGCCCATACCCGAGCCCGACGTGATCCGAAGCATACGCTCGGTTATGTCGAAACGCACGGGATTGCTCTTATCGTCGCGCGAAAGAAGCATCGCGCGTTCCAGACTGCCCGCAAACTGTTCGCAAGGCACTGTCACGACCGTTTCGAACATCGTGCGGATAATATTGCGGTAAGGCACGAAGTCGCCGCTTAAAAGCACCGAAGTAAGGACGGTATGCCCGAGATCGATCTTGAGCCGGTTGCGCTGAATATATACTTTGGTTTCCTCGTCCGAATCGTCGAGCATACGCATGATCTCGTTCATGCATCTGCCCGGAACGACCGCCTGCATGAGCGCCGTGGGAGAGAATATGGGCTTGACGCACTTGGCAAGCCGATAACCGTTGAGAGCGACCGCGGTAACGACCGATTCCTCTATTTCGAGAAGCACGCCTTTAAGTATGGGGCGCGCGTCGTCCTGACATACCGAAAACGCGACTTTGGCTATGAGATCTTTGAGATTTTTGCGCGTAATCCCGAAAGACTGCGCGTCCGTCACGGACGGAAGGGCGGGATAATCGTCCACGCTCGCGCACGAAAACTCGCTCGAACTGTCGCCGTAGCGCAGAGAGAGTTTTCCGGAAACAAAGTCGAGTTCGATACGTTCGCCGGTCAGACGACGCGTAAAGTCGCCGAACAGCTTCCCGGGAACGAGTATGCTGCCTTCGTCGGAAACGTCCGCTACGATACTCGTTTCGATCGTAAGTTCGTTATCCGTAGCGGTAAGGGTAAGCGTACCCGGAACCGCGTCGATCTTGATGTTTTCGAGGACCGGATTGGTCGTGCGAGCGCCGAGCGCCTTTATAGCTTTGCCGACTGCTTCGGCAAGATCGTTTCCGTCACAAATTGCTTTCATTTTTCTGCTCCCTTTCGTTGATTTCGTCGTTCGGATTATATTTTTGCATTGTTTACGTCTATTATAATACAAAACGCCGCCGAAATCAACTGACGGGCAATCATTTTTTGCCGCCGCGCGAATTTTATTTTGTTCTTATTCCCGATATATCGCGTTATATGAAAAAAACAGCGGGCGCGCTGCCCGCCGCTTTCTCCGAGTCATATATCTATCCCGCATTCTTTTATGTTAACTCTGCCGTCCGCGGTAAATTTCACGCTTTCCTTTTCGAGCAGTGCGCGCTGCGCGTCCTCGCCGCCGAACGCAAACGCCGGGGCAAGACTGCCGTCCGAAAATACGACGCGATGACACGGGATCATGCCGGGACGCGGATTGACGTGCAGATAACGCCCGACCGCACGCGCGTTGCCGGGGAAGCCCGCCGCACGCGCGACCGCGCCGTAAGACATCACTCTGCCTTCCGGAATGCGCGCCACAACGTCGTATACCGTTTCGGGCGTGATTTTTCCGCTCATGCGATTTCTCCGTTCATCGCTCTGCGCTCGGCGAACTTTTTGTTTATCGTCCCGAAAAGCAACGGGAAGAATACGAGAATGGGTATCGCTTCCGCCACGGGATAAGCTATCCATATCATATGAACACCGAACCGACCGAAAATCGCCGCGAACGGAACGATTATTCCGAGCTGACGCGTCATGGACATGATAAGCGAACGCACGCCGCATTGAAGGGACTGATATGCGTTTATGGTCGTAATGCCGAACGCCGCGATCGGGAAACAGATCGCTATTATTCTGAGCGCGACCGCGCCTTCGGCGAGCGTGTCGGCATTGGCGCTGAACAGCCCGAGCATCGCGCCGGGCGCCGCTTCGAACAAAACGACTCCGATAAGCATAAACCCGAGCGAGATCAGGATCATGTACTTCACGCATTCGAGATACCGTTTTTTGTTCCCCGCGCCGTAATTATATCCGAGTATGGGCAACGCGCCCTGCATAAGCCCGAAAGTCGGCATGAATATGAGCGAATTGAGCTTGAAATACAGTCCGAGCACCTGCTGAGGCGTGTTCCCCATGCCGTATGCTTTCATTATGAGCATTATACATATATACGTCACCGCGCCGATCGCGTTCGTGATGAGCGCGGGCAGACCGACGTTGATTATTTCAAGCATCGCTTTGCCGCCGAAACGAAAACCTTTCGGGAGTATGCTTATATCCTGTTTCTTCGCTATGAACATAGTCAGGATAAACGCCATCGAACAGAACTGCGAGATCACCGTCGCGATCGCCGCGCCCGCAACGCCCATGCCGCCCGCAAAAATCAGAATGGGATCGAGCGCGATATTGACGCACGCGCCCATCGCCTGCGAAATCATGGGCACGCGCATATTGCCCGTGGACTGAAGCATACGACTGCACGTGATCTCTATCGTGCTCGCAAAAGACAGCGACGCGACGATCGTAAGATATGTCGTGCCGTATTCTATGACCTTGCCGCTGTCGCCGCTCACGTCCGCAAGCGCGGTGATGAACGGCCCGGAAACGGTAAGTCCGACTACTGCGAGAATCACCGAAGCTGCAAGCGCGAGAAGAATGGCGTGCTGCGCCGTCTGCGTCGCGCCCTCTCTGTCGCCCATGCCGAGTTTTCGAGATATGCACGCGTTCGCGCCTACGCCCAGCCCTATGCCTATCGATACGATAATAAGCTGCATGGGGAACGCGACGGAGAGCGCCTGCACCGCGCTGTTGTATTCCGAATCGCCGAGCCCGCTGTAATACATTCCGACGAATACCGTGTCCATGACGTTGTAGAGCGCCTGCACCAGCATCGAAACTATGGCGGGAAGCGACATCGTTATAAGCAGTCTGCCTATCGGCGTACTGCGCATTTTATCGCTGTTGAGCTTGCCCTCCGAATTATTCGTTCCGTTCTCCGTTTCCATTGTCTTCCGTACTCTCTTCATCCACAAACGATACGCGTTTAAGTCCCACTTCTTCGGGCTTTGCGCCCGTTATTTCGCAATATTTTTTCTTCCAGAAATCGGCTTTGGCTTTATCCGCGGGCAGTCCTATGCCGAATTCGTATATCTGACTCATAGCGTCCACCGCACGCGCGTGATCTTTAAGCGCGGCGCGGTATATCCATTTATATCCTTCCTCGAAGTCGCTTACGACTCCGTATCCGTTCACGAGGCATACGCCGTACTGATATTCGCCCTCCGCAATACCCTGTTCCGCGGCGGGACGCCACCACTCCGCCGCGTCCTCGAGCATTGCCCTCGCCTGTTCGGTACCCGACAGCCTGAGGTATTTCGACGCTTTGACGTAATTCTTTTTCACGCCGCGTCCGAGCGCGTACATGGCGCCGAGCTCGAACATCGCGTTCCTGTCCCCCTTGTCCGCCGCCGTTTTGAACAGTTCCGCCGCGCGTTCCTGATTTTCCTCTCCGCCGAGCCCGGCTATCATCATCTGAGCGAGCTCGTAACAGCATTCGGCGTGACCCTGCTCCGCGCCGGCTTCGAACCATTCGCGGGCGAGTTCGTAACTCTTTTCCACGCCCTTGCCCATATACAGCCTGCGGGCAAGCTCGCACGCCGCGTCGGCGTTACCGTCTCTCGCCGCCGAAACGAGATCGTCGGGCTTCATGAGTTTATATTTGTTGATAATCTGCATGAGCGGAGATCTGGACATAATTCACCTCTGTAATATTTTGTCGTTTTTAAGAAAAAAGAAGGGGCGATCCGTTCAATCGCCCCTCATTGTGATCATTTGATTTCGGCAATCAAGCCAGAACGTCGTCGACGCCGCCCGTCGTACCGAAAATAACGATATTCCCCACAAGCCTGTGCGCAAGGCGCGACGCAAGATCCGGATTGTTCTTTTCAAACTCGACCACGGCATATTCGGTAAACGTGCCGTAATAGTACTCTATCGCCGCGTCCTCGGTATTGAAATAATACAATCTGACGTATTCTTCTTCCACGCCGGTGCCCTTACGCGCGTCGACTATGGTAGTGCCGCCCGGGATATTGGCGTTGGTGTCGAGAGTATTGACGGTATAACCGTTATCCTCGAGCTTGGCGACGTTGGCGGAAAAATCCGAGTCAACGCAACCGAAAAGAAACGTCACGGCAAAAACAGCCGTAAGCGCAAGTAATAAAATGGGTAATGTCCTGATTGCTCTTTTCATTATGTACTTAATCGTCGTCTTCGTCGCCGATAATGGCGTCGACGGGGCACGCCGCCTGGCAGGCTCCGCAATCGATGCATTCGTCCGCGGCGATATTGAAATGCTCCGCTCCGCGACTTATAGCGCCGACGGGGCAATTCGGTTCGCACGTGCCGCACGCTATGCAGGCATCGCTGATTACTCTGGGCATGATTACGCCTCGCTTATAGCGCCGACGGGGCATGCCGCTTCGCAAGCGCCGCAATCGACGCACGTATCTGCATTAACTTCGAAATGGGACGCGCCCATTGCGATAGCGCCGACAGGGCACTCGCCCTCGCAGGTACCGCACGCTACGCACTCGTCCGAAATAACTCTTGCCATGGTTTCCTCCTCCTGTATTTATCTGTAATCGTCGATAATTATATCACGCCCGCCTCGATTTGTCTACCGTTTTGACGGCGGTTTTGCTTTATATGCGTAATTTTCCGCTCTAATGCGGCGTTTTCAATCCTCGATTTCGCCGAGTTCGGCGGCTTCCGCCGAGCTGACCGTAAGGTCGTCGGCTGCGCTCGATCCGTCCAGACGCACGATCGACGACAGCGGATATTCGCGGGTTTCGAACGTCCCCGTCGAATTTTCCGTCTTGACGCCCACGGTCAGTTTGATCTGATTTATAGATACTACGCTGCCGCTCTCCTCGCCGTCGTCGGTGCGGACTTTGACCGACGAACCGATTTTGGGCATCATCTTATTCGTTTCGCTGTAGTAAGCGTTCTCATACGAAAGACAGCACATCAACCTGCCGCACATACCCGAAATTTTGCCCGGGTTGAGCGAAAGATTCTGATTCTTCGCCATCTTGATATTGACTTTGGCGAAATCGCAGCCCGATGCGCAGCAGCACTCTCTGCCGCACGGACCGAGCCCGCCGAGCATACGGCATTCGTCGCGCGTGCCGATCTGACGAAGTTCGATACGCGTGCGGAAAGTCGATGCGAGATCTTTGACGAGTTCGCGGAAATCGACGCGGTTGTCCGCCGTAAAATACAGCACGAGCTTTGCGCCGTCTATCGTATACTGAGCGTCCACGAGTTTCATTTTCAACTTGCGCGCCGCGATTTTTTCGGCGGCAAGTCTGATGGTTTCGGGACGCTTCGCCTCGTATTCCGCCTGTTTTTCCAGGTCGTGCTCGTTTGCGATCCTAAGCACGCTTTTAAGCGGCGATACTATCCTCGATTCGTCGACCTCCGCGGGGAGAGTCTTTACTCTGCCCATTTCCACGCCGCGCGCGGTTTCCACTATTACTCTGTCGCCGAGTTTATATTCAAAGTCGCCTGCGGCGAACCAATAAACTTTGGGCGTATTGTCGAATTTTATTCCTACTACCGTCGGCATAAGCCTACCTCCGTGATTTTTATTATAAGCGCATCCGCAATGCTCGCGAGATTGCCCGTCGGGACGCGACGCACCGCGCGCCTGACTTCGCCCAGCGCTTCGGGCATTCTTTCGGGCAGGAACGCCGCCGCGATCCCGTCTATATCGTACAGTCCGTACGTTTCGACGGGCAGACCGCTCTGCTTCTTCATAATATCCCCGAATATCAGCTCGATATACCCGAGCGTATCGCGGAATTCTTCGCGCGACGTCGGAAGCCGTCCTACCGCCTGTAATTTTTTATCCGCGGCGGCAAACGTAACAAACCCGAGCGCCGCGGTCAGACAGCCCGCCTTTTCGCCCGACAGAAGCCCGTCGAATTCGGTCAGACTGTCCCGTCCTCCGTACATAGCAAGCGAATAATAAGGACTGAAATCATCGGCTTCGGGCAATCCGTCCGACACGGGTACGACCGTTTCGAGACGGCTCGCCACCGTCGGAAGAACGGACGCGCGGGAGGGCGCGACAACGAAAAAAATCGCGCATTCGGGCGCATCCTCGAGCGTTTTGAGTAATTTATTCTGCGCTGCTTCGTTCGCGTCCGTAAGATCGAGCACGTAATATTTTTTGTTCAGTTCGACCGGAGTGACGAGGCAGCCGCCTACTACGACGTCCGCGTCCTCCACCTTGAAGCCTCCGCCGCCGAGCGAAATCACGTCCGCGCATTTCCCCGACGCGATACGCCTGCAACGCGGGCATTCGAGACACCCGCCGCAATCCCCGTCCAGACACGCTACCGCCGTAGCCACGCACGACGAAAGCAACGTGTCCGGCGACGCAAACAAATACGACTGTCCGAGCCTGTCCTTTTTCGCCGCGTTTTCGAGAGCGCGGTACGCCGCCGTTCGTTTGGCGAGCCGCAAATATTTTTCGGGATATACCATAACCAAAGCGCCCTCCGATACCGTCCGTTCATCGCCCTTCAGACGATGTTTCTCGACTTCAGAATTTCTATTATACGCTCCGCGGTAACGTTTTTGTCCTCGAACGTCGGGACCGAAACAAAACGTTCCTCGCTTACGCCGATCGCCTTATATCCCTCGTACACTCTTTTGTGAAATTCCGCGCCCGCAAGCTCCATGCGGTCGTCCGCGGTACGCGAAGTATTGGCGAACGGCGGAGCGTCGAGAAAAAGCGTAAGATCTATCTTAACGCCCGCGCTGCCGTAGCGGTTGAGCATATCCACCGTAGCTCTGTCCACGCCGCGGCCGAACGCCTGATACGCGGTGGTGGAGTCGATATACCTGTCCACGACGACGACTTTGCCTTCCTCGAGCGCGGGAATTATTATCCGTCCTGTGTTTTCCCGCCTCGCCGCCTCGAAAAGCAGAAGTTCGGTTTCGCAGAACATCTCGATGCTTTTGTCTTTGAGAAGCTCCCTTACGCGTTCTCCGACGGGAGTGCCGCCCGGTTCGCGCGTGAAAAGGCAGGGCACGTTCGCTTCCGTAAAATATTTTTCGAGCAGTCTGATCTGCGTGGACTTGCCTACGCCCTCGCAACCTTCGAATGTGATCAGTTTCCCGTTGTGTGAATAAGTCATTTTATCCCCTTGCGTATTCGTTTTATCCCCTCCGCCAGAACGCCGAGTTCTTCGTCCGTATCGTAAGGCGTAAGTATGAAAATCACAAATCTGTCGTCGTATTTTTCCGCGACTATGCCGATTTCGGACAATGCGTATGCCGCTGCTTTTCCGTTGCCTTTGCCGAAGTCGACGACAAGCCGCGTGAAATCGTCGTTTTCGAGGCACGGGACTTCCCGTCTGAGTCCGTCCGAAAACTTTTTCAGTCTGTCGTATTCCCCGCTTTTCTCAAGCCCGTCCGCAAGCGCGGTTTCGAGCGACGCGAGGAGTACGTAATTCGGGCTCGTAGTCCCGAGATCGTCGAGTTTTTCGTCGAGCGCCGCCGCGTCGAAATTTCCTCCGACGGCAAGAAACGCGGTCTGCGTCAACGCGCCGAGCGTTTTGTGCGCCGACATATTGCATACGTCGCTGAGTCGCACCGCCGACGTCGGGAACAGATCGGGACGAAGAAAAAAATGCGCGCCGTGCGCCGAATCGCAGATCAACTTACCGCCCTCCGATCGTACCGCCGCATAAATCCTCTTTAAGTCGGGCGTCCGTCCGTAATAGTCGGGATACTGAACGAGCGCGTTTCTTACGCCTCTGTTCCGCATTTCGTTTACGACCGACTCCGCCGTAGCGAGCGCGGGCAGACCCGTACGTCCGTCTACGGGCGCGGGGAGCTTATAGCACCCGACTCCCGCAAGCCTTGCCGCTTCTTCGACGGCGCGATGACAGTAACCGTCGGTCACGAAATCTTCGCCGAGCGCAAGAACCGCCGCCTTTATTCCGATCGACGACCCGCCGACGAGAAAACGGAGATGCGACGCGCCGTAAAAAAACGCCGCGCCCTTTTCGCTTTCCGCGATCGATTTCCCCGGAAACGCGTCGAGAATTTCGGTAACGTCGCGCTTATCGAGCTTGCCTTTATGCCCCGGAGTATGTCCGCGGTATGACGGCGAATATGTTTCGATATATTCTTTTACGGTCATAAACGCTCGGCGGCGTGAACTTAAAGTTTTTTGCCAACCGGGTGTGCCAAAAAATTTATTTGTACCCCGATAAGCCCCCCCCGGGGGGGTTAACACAAGAGACCCGAAAAAACAAAAA
>CANDJX010000020.1 GCA_947385185.1 uncultured Clostridia bacterium | reverse complement strand
CTTATACGCTCGTTAAAGATCATCGTACAGGCTACGAATCGAGCAACGTATCCGCGGTCATGGACGGGAATATTTTCGATTTCATCTGCGATTATCTGAGGAAGTCGTAAGCGACGGTTAAAAACGCGGGCGTGAGTGAAATGCACCCCAAAAGTCGGATTAACTTTTGGCGGTGCGTTTTTGCGTCCGGAAGTAGAAAATCTTAACGCAAAAATACTCGCCGCGATTCGACATATCCGTTATGACGCATACGCACGAACATATTGCGGTAACTCCGAATATACCGTAAGAGGGTATACGGAGAAAAAACATGACCGAAATCGCCGTCACTATACTTGGAATATCGATCATTTTCGTCATGACTACGCTCGGCGCGGCGTTGGTATTTTTCGTAAAAAAGAGCGCGGATAAACCGAATACGTTATTTATCGGCTTTGCGTCCGGGATCATGATGGCGGCGGCGGTATGGTCGCTGCTCCTGCCGTCCATAGAACAAGCCGGAGAATATTTCGGTAATCTCGCGTTTATCCCGGCGACCGCGGGATTTCTGCTCGGCGGCGCATTCCTCGTTTTGCTCGGTCGCATAGTAAAGCGCAACGGGGATGACGGTAAGTCTTTACTTCCGGGCAAGTCCGCGAAAATGGTCGTTGCGGTCACCGTGCATAATATTCCCGAGGGGCTTGCCGTCGGATTCGCGTTCGGCGCGGCGTTTGCGGACGGCGGATATGCGGCGTACGTTTCCGCGCTTATGCTTGCCGTCGGTATTGCCGTACAGAATTTTCCGGAGGGCGCGGCGGTTTCTCTCCCGCTGTACGCCGCGACGGGGAATAAAGCCAAATCGTTTATTCTCGGGGCGCTAAGCGGCGTCGTGGAACCCGTATTCGCCGTCGTCGGTTATTTCCTCGCGGCGGAACTTACGTTCCTGCAACCGTGGCTGCTCGCTTTTGCGGCGGGCGCAATGATATTCGTCGTCGCGGACGATCTGATCCCCGACGCGCACGCGAAACATCCCGCGCTTGCCGTATGGGGCGTAATGGCGGGTTTCGTAATAATGATGATATTGGACGTCGCCCTCGGATGACGCTTAAAATAATCATATCCGGATAAACTTAAAACAGGCGTAATTCATACGCACGGAGGAATAATGAAAGTAAGATTCAACAGCGACGAGGAGATTGTCGCGCGTATAAAAGAAGGACTGAAAGCAAAGGACGGCTATTGCCCCTGCCGCATAGCGCGCACGCCTGAAAACAAGTGTATGTGCAAGGAGTTCCGCGACCAGATAGCCGATCCGGATTTCGAAGGGTACTGCCACTGCATGCTGTACTATAAGGAAAAATAATCAGATAAAATATTTTTCGTTATTGATTATGACCGGGTGATCGGGATGGATCGTTTTCGCAAGAGCATGGTATTTCTTCGCTCTGTCGCGTTCGCCGAGCCGATAATAACAGCAACTGAGTTCGACGTACGGAATAAAATCCATGCAGTCGGGTTCGCGAAAAACGCCGGCGGCGCCGCCCTCGCAGTTCAGCGCGCACTGATACCAGAACGCCGCCTGTCTGTCGTCGCGACCCGAAAACAGCGCGCCGAGCTTGCATATCGTTTCCGCCCGCGGCGCGCCGAAACGGAAAGCGGCGCATAACGCTTCCACGGCGTTATCCTTTTCGCCGACGGCGGCATAACAGTCGGACAGAGCTTCCGCCGCTTCGACGCCCGTAGTCGGCGGGCAGTCCGAAAGACAGTCGGTAAGGACGTTTATCGCCTCTCGGTACAGCCTGTTGTCCTTGAGTTCGCGCCCGTAATACAGCTTGTTCCTGCTGTCGAGGGTTACGCCCTCGGACAGCTTTTTTTGATATATGCGCAAGTTCCGCCACTGATCCCCGGGTCTGATCTTGGCGTGATCGATTTCGATGTCCGAATATACGACTCTGCCTTTCGGAACGATGCATTCGTGCACGAAACCGATCCATTCGGGCTTGACTGCGCGGCGCAGTATGCGCTCTCTGTAAAACGAAAAAGCAGGCGAACCGTCGTCGGCGCGCGCCGTAACGTACTTACACATGACCGTATCGATCGGATCCGACGCAAGTTTATTTTTCAGTTCGTTGATTTTATCGATATTTTCGTCGGATACGAGGTCGTCGGCGTCCAGCCACATCACGTATTCTTTTTCCGCTTTGGAAAACGAAAAATTGCGCGCCGCCGAAAAATCGTCGATCCATTTGAAGTCGAACACTTTATCGGTAAATCTTTCTGCGACGCGACGCGTTCCGTCGTCCGAGCCGGTGTCGACGACGATTATTTCGTCCGCGAATTTTTCCGCGCACGCCAGACATCCGGCGAGCACGGGTTCTTCGTTCTTTACTATCAGACAGAGCGATATTTCGGACATTGCGTTACCTCCGCGTTTCGGTTTCGGCATATTGTATGCGCCGCAACCGTCGGGGTATTACTTTTATGCGCGAAATTCGTAAAATTTACGATATTGTCTTGACCTATGACGTAATAGGTGATAGAATATACGCAAAGAAAAGATGAAAGGTAGGAATTATGAATAAAAATCTCGGAGCGCAGATTACTTTCCGTGCAGCTTATTCGGCTGTAGCCGTCATAGGATTGCTCTTATCCGTCGGCGTATGGACGGAATTCAGACCGTTCTTTTTTACGGACTTTTTCAATTGGGCGATAATTATGTCGATAGTCGCGACCGTCGCCACTTTGATCGAAAATCTGAAGTCGCTTAATTCGGGCAAGACCGAAGATACAGCCGAATCGTTCCCGCTTCTTCGGTTCTGCACCGCAAGCAGTATGCTTTTCGCGCTTTTGCTCGGTATGTTTTTTGTGGACAGAGTGGGGGCGGACAGGCTGACCGATTCGGTCGGGTACGGCAATATTTTTCCGGGACTGGCGACTGCCGGGTACTGGACGCGCGCCGACGTGATCTTGCCTCGGTTCGTTCTTCCCGCGGCATATCTCGCAGGGTTCGTGCTCTTTTATCCGCGCATGAAGACGCGCGGGATTTACGGCACGCTCGGAATATTGCCGCCCACGCTGTTTTATTTCTTCGATATGTTCTTCGGTATGATTATGAGCGGGGTATACGGCGGCGCGGAAAAGCTCGTCGAAGCAGGAATGTACGGCGTTGCGTATCCGTATTTCTTTCAGGACTCCGCATTCACTTACACCGGTTGGTGGTGGATACTTATATGGCCGACTATATTCGGCGTGTCGCTAATGGTACTGAATAACGCGGTATTCTTTCTTACGCGGACGTATAAAGGCGACGACGGCAAACTCAGACTCGACAGAAAGTCCAAACCCGACGAATCCGAACTTCGCGACGTAATCCATTATTTCAAAATGAAGCGCGCCGCTAAAAAAAATGCAAATAAAAATAATTCCGACTCAACAAAATAAGTCAAAATCACGCGATAGTTTGTTACGTTACGGCAGCCTTCGAACACGGAAAGCCGCTTCTTGGCAAGGGGAGCCGTCGGCGAAGCCGCACGAGGGAATTGTAAAATAAAAAATTGTATAGCATTTTCCATACAATAAAAAAGTAATATACGCAGTAAAGCAAATATAAAAAATCGTCGCAAGTTAATTTATTTTAACTTACGACGATTTTTTATTTCATAGATCTAAGGGCAACGTCATTAATTGCTGCTTAGTACATTCCGCCCATGCCGCCGCCTGCGGGAGCGGCAGGCTCGGGAGCGGGAATATCCGTGACGATACTTTCCGTCGTAAGGAGCGTAGCCGCGACGCTTGCCGCGTTCTGAAGCGCGCTTCTCGTTACCTTAGTGGGGTCGAGTATGCCTTTTGCGACGACGTCGC
This sequence comes from uncultured Clostridia bacterium, assembly GCA_947385185.1. Classification (GTDB taxonomy): domain Bacteria; phylum Bacillota; class Clostridia; order Christensenellales; family Pumilibacteraceae; genus Protoclostridium. The sequence continues at coordinate 13,280 of CANDJX010000020.1, read as the reverse complement.
AGTATTCGTCGGTGAGCGCGTCATAACCGAAATTGGTCTTGTTCTTGGAAAGAATGGTATTGACTACCACGCCGCCGTCCACGCCTGCGTTTGCCGCGATCTGACGAACGGGTTCTTCAAGCGCTCTGAGCACAATGCTTGCGCCCGTCTTTTCGTCGCCTTCGAGCTTTGCAATAAGCGCCTTGACGGAGGGGATAGCCGAAAGGAGAGCAACGCCGCCTCCGGGCACGATACCTTCTTCGACCGCCGCGTGCGTAGCTGCGAGAGCGTCCTCGATACGGAGCTTCTTTTCTTTCATCTCGACTTCGGTAGCCGCGCCGACTCCGATGACGGCAACGCCGCCCGCGAGTTTGGCGAGTCTTTCGCCGAGCTTTTCTTTATCGTAATCGCTCGAAGTGTTCTCGATCTGGGCTTTGATCATCTTGATACGATCCTTGATCTTCGCGCTGTTGCCCGCGCCCTCGACGATAGTGGTGTTTTCCTTATCGACTTTGACCTGCTTTGCGCGACCGAGCATTTCGAGCTTCGTGTCTTTGAGCTCGAGTCCCGTTTCTTCGCTGATGACCGTGCCGCCGGTAAGAATCGCGATGTCCTGAAGCATTTCTTTTCTTCTGTCGCCGAATCCGGGCGCCTTGACGGCGACGCAGTTGAACGTGCCGCGGAGCTTGTTTACGACGAGAGTCGCAAGCGGTTCGCTCTCTATGTCCTCTGCGATGATCATAAGTTTGAGGTTATTCTGAATGACCTGTTCGAGGATGGGGAGTATCTCCTGGATATTGCTTATCTTTTTGTCCGTAATGAGGATAGCGGGATTGTCGAATACGCATTCCATTTTATCGGTATCGGTGACCATATAGCTGGATGCATAACCTCTGTCGAACTGCATTCCTTCGACAACGTTGAGTACGGTGCTCATGGTCTTGGATTCTTCTACGGTAATAACGCCGTCCTTGCCGACTTTCTCGAACGCTTCCGCGATGAGCTTGCCGACGGTTTCGTCGCTTGCCGATATGCTTGCCACCTGCTGGATCGACGCGGAAGAATCGACTTCCTTGGAAATGCTCTTGAGATAGGCGACAGCCGCGTCCGTAGCCGCCGCTATGCCTTTCTTTATAACCATGGGATTTGCGCCCGCGGCTACGTTTTTGAGTCCTTCTCTTATGATAGCCTGAGCGAGCACGCAAGCGGTGGTGGTGCCGTCGCCCGCAACGTCGTTGGTTTTTGTGGAAACTTCCTTGACGAGCTGTGCGCCGAGATTCTCGAACGGATCTTCGAGTTCGATTTCTTTTGCGATAGTCACGCCGTCGTTGGTGATGAGGGGAGAGCCGTATTTCTTATCGAGAACGACGTTCCTGCCTTTGGGTCCGAGAGTGATTTTTACGGTATTTGCGAGAGTATTGACTCCGGTTTCGAGAGCTTTTCTCGCTTCTTCGCCGTGCTTGAGTTGCTTAGCCATTTATTTGCCTCCTGAAAATTTTAGTCTACGATAGCGAGTATGTCGCTCTGACGGAGAATGGTAACTTCCTCGCCGTCGATTTTGAATTCGCTTCCGGCGTACTTGGAGCAAAGCACTTTGTCGCCGACTTTGACGTTCATAGTAACTTCTTTTCCGTCTACGATCCCGCCGGGTCCTACCGCGACGACGAGAGCCATCTGAGGCTTCTCCTGATCTTTAGCGAGCAGAACGATTCCGCTCTTAGTGGTTTCTTCGTTGTTGATCTGCTTAACAACGACTCTGTCAAACAAAGGTTTGATTGCCATTTTTTACCTCCTGAAAATACTTTAATATTTTATCGTGTCTTGCTTCGGTTGTCAAGCGTTCGTCCGTCGGATAAACGGGCGTTTGGAAATTTGACTTTCTTTGACCTTTGACATTCGTATTATAATACCCGATTCGGCGGTTGTCAAGGATTTTAAGCAAAAAAATGTAAAAAATTTTTATAAAAGACTTGAAGAGAGATAACGTATCTGTTATAATAAATAAAAGTACGGGAGAAACGGTATGGATAAATTCGATAAATGGGACAAGCGATTCATGCAGCTCGCAGAAACGGTGGGGAGTTGGAGCAGCTGTTATCAGGACAACCGTCACATAGGCGCGGTCATAGTAAAGAACAAGCGCATAATGACTACGGGATACAACGGCGCGCCGAGCGGGATAGAAAGCTGCCGCGATAAAGGTGTATGCCTCAGACGCGAGATGAATATCCAAAGCGGGACGCGTCAGGAATTGTGTTATGCCGTGCACGCCGAACAAAACGCCATAGCGCAGGCGGCTAAGATGGGTATAAACATAGAGGGTGCGACGCTGTACTGCACTCATCAGCCGTGCATAATCTGCACTAAAATAATCATTAACGCAGGCATATCCCGCGTGGTATACCGTCACGGTTATCCGGATGATTTTGCGCTTACGTTGCTTAAGGAAGCGGGCATAACTCTGGACAGAATGCCGGAAGATCCGGAATGACCGTTGCGCGTATCTATAGAATATAACGGAATATAATAAAAGTGTTTGCATGAGTCCTATCCGTGCGGGCACTTTTATCGCTTTTGTCGTCCTTAAAAAATTTTTGAAAAAATTGCAAAAAATTCTTGACAAGTCGCTTAAAGAGTGCTATATTAAGGTCAAAGGTCAAAGAAAGTCAAACACTCGGACACGGTTCGACCGATTTCGCCGTGATTCGGCTTCCGGCGACTGGAAATTTGCTATCGGAGCAAAAAGAAGAAGGAGTTTTCAGGGAGGTACATATGGCAAATATCAGCGACATAATAGAACAGTTTTTGATCGAACTGCTTGAAGACGGCAATTTCGTCAGTATAAGCAGAAATGAATTGGCAAATTATTTTTCGTGCGCGCCCAGTCAGATAAATTACGTTCTGACTACGAGGTTCACTCCTGCGCGCGGTTACGTGATAGAATCGCGCAGGGGCGGCGGCGGCTGCATCAAGCTCGTCCGGCTGGACGCCGATCGGAACGGTTTTCTCGACGAGGTGCGCAATATTTCGGCGAGCGACGGGCTTTCTCAGACGAAAGCCGCGCAGTATCTCGACCGCATGGTGAGCGACGGTATGATTTCGCGCAAGGAAGCGCGCCTGATCGAATCGGTCATGAGCGATAAAGCGTTGCTTGCTCCCGCCGTTGCGAAAGACGGACTGAGGGCGGGAATGTTGAAAGCGCTTGCCACCGAACTTCTCAAGGAAAAGGAGGGCAAAAAAGATGTTTAATCAGCGTTTGTGCGACAATTGCGGCAAAAGACCTGCCGTGTATTATATGATGAACGTCATCAACGGCGTTGCGACCGAGCGATATCTGTGCGACGAGTGCAAACAAAAGCTCGGATTCGTAAAGAAACAGCCCAATCTCGATTTCGGCGGATTTTTCTCCGCGATAGGCAGTCCGTTCGGAGCGTACGATGCGAAAGAAAAGCACAGAGTGTGTCCGACTTGCGGATACGGTTCGGGCGAATACCGTAAAACGGGTTTCCTCGGTTGTCCCGATTGCTACGAAGCGTTTGCGGATATGATAAATCCCGCGCTTGTCCGTATGCAGAAGGACACGAAACACGTCGGAAAATCGCCGAACGAGTTTTATTCTCCCGAAGAAGCCAAGTATAACGAATTGCTCAGGCAGAGGGACGAAGCGGTCGAAAAAGAGGATTTCGCTCTTGCCGCAAAACTTACCGAAGAAATGAAGCAGATGAAAGGGGGCGAACAGAAATGAGCGAAAACGGTATCGTGATCTCGAGCCGCGTGCGGCTTGCGCGCAATATAGCGGGATTGCCGTTCCCGTCGAAACTGGACAGCGAGCGTTCGCTTGCCGTGACGCAGAAAGTATACGGAGCGCTCGGCAAAGCGCGCGAGCACTATTCGATCATACGTATTTCGGATATGTCGGATCTGCAGGGCGAAGCGCTTAAGGAAATGCATCTTATAAGCGACGATCTGCTCCACGGCAATAAATACGCGGCGGCTATTATGAATAAAAGCAACGACGTGTGCATAATGGTCAATGAGGAAGATCATATCCGCGAACAGTGCATACTGCCCGGAAAGAAACTTCGGGACGCATACGTCAAAATAAACGAAATAGACGATATTATTTCATCGTCGAACAAGATAGCGTTCGATCCTCGTCTGGGGTATCTGACTTCGTGTCCTACCAACGTAGGCACGGGTATGCGCGCTTCGGCTCTGATGTTTTTGCCCGGTCTTAGTCTGACCAATTCGCTCGAAAGGTGCATGAACGCGGTTTCGCGTTTCGACCTGACCGTTCGCGGCGAATACGGCGAAGGAACGTCGAGCGAAAGCTGTCTGTATCAGATATCCAATCAGAAAACGCTCGGACTGTCCGAGTCGGATATACTCGCCAACGTTACGGCGGCGGTTGAACAGATAGAAAGGAACGAGATTGCGGCGAGAAAAGCGTTGCTTGCCGCGAACGGTACCGCGCTTCGCGACAATATCATGCGCGCGTACGGTATCCTGTCGAACGCATACGCTTTGTCCGGAAAAGAGTTTATGCAACGCATGGCGCTCGTCAAACTCGGCATATATTACGAGTTCCTCAAATGCGAAGATCGGGACGCGCTCGAAAAACTCATTGCGGACGTCAAGCCCGCGAGCATGATGCTCAAGGCGGGCAAAATAATGGACGGCGAAGAACGCGACGTGTGCCGTGCGGAAAAGGTATCGTCGGTTGTCGGAAAAGTCGTTTCAAAATAAAGGAGGATTTAAGTTATGGATTATTATGAAAATTTCCCTATGTCGGATAACGTAAAATGCAGTCGCGAAAGCGCTCATCAGATCGCGGCGCAGAATCGCCACCGTTACGTGGAGCCGATACATCTCATTTCCGCGATGTACAACAGACCGTGCGTATGCTCGGAAATATTGCACAACGAAGGACTTTTGCCGGGTTATCTTCTTGCGGAACTCGGCAAGCAGGAAACCGTCGATACTCTGACCGATCCCGAGGAGTCCAACGAAACGAAGCAAATGTTCGACGACGCACGGCGCATAGCGCTCATATGCAAAAAGGATTGCATATATACCGAACATCTGTTGCTTGCTTCGGTGTTTTACAAAAACTCGTCGATGTATAAGTTTCTGAGCCGGAACATCAATCTGCAGAGAATGCTCAACAATCTCGACCGCAGCATGAATATACAGAACATTCTCGAGAACATCAAGAGTATTCCGTCCGGCAATCCGAATCGGAAGGACGAAAGCTCGCTTCCCAAACAGCTCGCCGATCTCGGCGTCGATTTCACTCAGCGCGCCCGCGACAATAAGATCGATCCGGTCATAGGACGTAAGGATGAGATCGAGCGCATAATAGAGATACTTTGCCGCAAAACGAAAAACAACCCGGTGCTTATCGGCGAACCCGGCGTAGGAAAATCTGCGGTGGTCGAAGGGCTTGCGCGGGAGATAGTTCTCGGCAACGTTCCCGAGCTGCTCAAAAACAAGATCATATTTTCGCTCGATATAGGAAGTCTTGTCGCCGGGACGAAATACCGAGGCGAGCTCGAACAGCGCCTTAAAAACTCGATCGAAGCCATAATTCAGCACGGCAATATAATAGTTTTCATAGATGAAATGCACACGCTCGCTCAGGCGGGCGGCAAAGAGGGCGAAGTTACGCCCGCGGATATGCTCAAGCCTTATCTTGCCCGCGGAGAGCTTCAGACCATAGGCGCGACCACGACAGACGAATACCGCAAATTTATCGAAAAGGATAAAGCGCTCGAACGTCGTTTCCAGCCCATAATCGTCAACCCTCCGTCCGTAGAGCAGACTATAGAGATACTCAAAGGCATACGTCCGAACTACGAAGCGTTCCATAAGATCAAAATAACCGACGAAGCTATTGTTGCTGCGGCGCAGCTTTCGGACAGATATATTTCGGACAGATTTCTTCCGGATAAGGCGATAGACCTCATCGACGAGGCTGCGAGCCGCGCGAAAGTAAACAATAACAAACTCCCGCTCGATCTTCGCGAACTCGAGGATAAAATCGCACAGTATCAGAACAATATAGATATAGCCAAACGGAAAGAGGATTACAGGGCGGCGGGCGAGTATAAGACGCTCCGCGACGAAATGGAAAAAGAAATCGCGCGCAGACGCGAGGAGTGGCAGAATTCCGCGGGCGGTTCGATAGGCGCCGAAGAAATAGCCGAAGTCGTGTCGAAATGGACGAAGATACCCGTAACGCGCATGACCGAAACCGAGCTCGAAAGACTCAATAACCTCGAAACGATTCTGCACGAACGTGTCGTGGGGCAGGATATGGCGGTCGAAAGCGTATCGAAAGCGATCCGCCGCGCACGCGCGGGGCTTAAGGATCCCAAACGTCCTATCGGAACTTTCCTGTTCCTCGGACCTACCGGCGTCGGAAAAACCGAGCTCACCAAAGCGCTTGCCGCCGCTATGTTCGACGACGAAAACAATATCATCCGTATCGATATGTCCGAATATATGGAGTCGCACAGCGTAAGCAAGCTCATCGGCGCGCCTCCGGGATACGTCGGTTTCGACGACGGCGGTCAGCTTACCGAGCAGGTGCGCAGAAAGCCTTATTCGGTCGTACTTTTCGACGAGATCGAAAAGGCGCACCCCGACGTTTACAATATATTGCTTCAGCTGCTCGACGAAGGACGTCTGACCGACTCGCAGGGCAGACTCGTGGATTTCAAAAACACCATAGTCATAATGACGTCGAACGTCGGCGTCGGCGAGCTCAAGACGAAACGCACGATAGGATTCGGCAGTTCGGACACCGCGGCGCAGAACGAAGAACAGATTTTGTCCGACGCGCTCAAACGTCATTTCAGACCCGAATTTATAAACCGTATCGACGTGATATGCTATTTCAAACATCTGACCGAGAATAATATCAAGAAGATTGCGGACATGATGATGAGCAAGGTCACGAAGAAACTCGCAGACAGAAATATCGTCATCGGATATACGCCGGCTATTGTCGAACATATCATACACGACGGTTACGACCCCGAGTACGGCGCGCGTCCGCTCCGCAGAATCATCGAACAGACGATAGAGGATACTCTCGCCGAAGCGCTTCTTACCGGTAAGATTCGCGACAACACCACAGTCAAAGTGGATTACGTCGACGGTAAAGTTGTTGTGGAAGAAGATATCAAACAAAAATAGGTCATTTGACTGTGCTTAAATGCCCGGAAGTTATACAAACTTCCGGGCGTTTTTATAATGTTCTTCCGGCTTTTTATTTTCTCCGATTTTGCTGCGAGGACGTGAAAAGCAGTGATGAGCAGTCAATTTGTGTAAGAATTGCAATCAAAGAGCGTAAGAATAGCTATTTACACGGGGAGGGGGTCGTGATACAATATTTTTGTATCGAGGCGGTTTACCGCCTGAAACAAAAATAGAAAAGTCAAGCGAAAAAACAGATATATTATTTTTTTCGAAACAATAGAGAAATGAGGTGATATACGAATTGCATCGATATCATCAACAGAATAGTAGGAGGTGCATGAGGAGAAGGAAAAGGTATGTTTAGTAAGCTTTCGGATTTATCCGATAACACTCGTTGTCTTACGGCAACACAGACGCCGCATAAAAAGCGGTGTGAAAATGTTATTAAAATAAAATGAGGAGAATTTTAATTTATGAATGTAAGAGAATATTTTGCCGAAAAGAAGTATGGCTTTTATGTTTTGTTATCCTCGATGCTGCTGTCGCTCATCACAATGATAGTGTACGCGGCGTCTTACGGACAGACAAGATATATGTCATGGGCGGCATTCGCGATTTTACTTGTAGGTATAGTTCTTGCGGCGGTGCTTATCGTGTTCAGATTATATCGATTCGCACCTGCCGTTATGCTTGTTACGACTTTGATTTCGTTGCTTTTGTTTATTTATTACATTTACTTCTTCATTTCTTCGGTTCTTACGGGAATACAGTTCAGCGGTTTCCCTCCGGAGTTTTGGGCAAGCGTAATCTTTTTCGCGCTTTCGTTGGTAGTAAGCATAGTCAGCGTATTTACCCCGTTGGTGGATAAAAAGGAGGAAAAATAATGATAAAACTTATAAGAAAAATAGCGCTTGTAGTAGCCGTAGTGCTTTTCGGTGCGCTTATTACGGGTACCGTAATAGCGAATGAGAACGAATTGATGGTGAATCAGGCGCTCAATGTTACTACGTTTGAGATAGACAAATCGAATGTGGATCCAAATCAGGATACCAACTATATCAAGTCGGTTTACGATAATTTGGACGATGTTGTAAAGGCCGGTCGCGACAAGACGGTGGAAGTCGTGGAAGAAGGCTGCGTGCTTCTGAAAAACGATAATAATACGCTTCCCCTTAAAAAGAACGCCAAGGTTACGCTGATAGGCGCGGGCGCGTACGACCCCGTCTACGGCGGCACGGGCAGCGGCGGCATAAGTACGACTGAAGCCATTGATTTCCACACCGCTCTTACCAATGCCGGACTTTCGGTAAACCCGAAAACCAAGGAAGCTTATACTTCGGAGGCGTGGAAGCAGTATAAGAGAGGACAGGGCGGATCTTTCGGATCTACTACGGTTCTTATAAACGACGCTCCCTGGTCGGCGTTCGACGGCGCTCTTTCCGACTCGATAGACGAGTACGGCGACGCCGTAATAATGGTAGTCAGCCGTCGCGGCGGCGAAGGCTACGACCTCAGAAACAACCCCATGGTAGGCTTCGAAGGTCATGACGGTATAGACAACGGCGACGGTCTCGGAAAAGACTACCTCGGACTCAACGCCAATGAGATATCCATACTGGAAGGTCTTAAAGCAAAAAAAGATGCCGGAAAGATAAAGAAGATAATAATTTTGGAAAACTATTCCGCATTACTCGAAGGCAACTTCATAAAAGACGCCAAATACGGCGTTGACGCGGCTATGTGGGTGGGCGCTCCTTCCCTCGGCGGACAGGGCATAGGCAACCTGCTTGTGGGCGACGCTCAGCCTTCCGGCAGACTTACCGACACGATGTTCCTCGACAATGCGATGAACCCCGTAAACGTAAACTATGCGCCTCGCTTATATGAAAACGCGGCGGATGTCGACCTTGCCGCAACGCTCGGCAATAAACAATATATAGAGTATTCGCTCGCTGCTTACACGGTATATCAGGAGGGCATGTACCTCGGATATAAGTATACCGAGACCCGCTATGAGGATCTTGTACTCGGAACCGCAAATATTGGCGCTTATGATTACAACAAAGTGGTGGCTTATCCGTTCGGCTACGGTATGACCTACGCCGATTTCGAGACGAGCAACGTTTCGGTTAAGAAAACGGGCGACAGAGAGTATACGGTAAGCGTAAAAGTTACCAACACTTCCGAAAACGAAGCAAGCGGTAAGTATTCCGTACCTATTTACATTTCCAAGCCTTACGGGGCTTACGCCAAAGAAAACGGCATACAGGTTCCTTCCGTAGAGCTCATCGATTTCGTAAAGACGAGCAAGGCGCTGCAGAAAGGCGAAAGCGAAGAACTTACCGTCAAATTGGACGAGAAATACTTTGCAAGCTATGACGCGGAAAAAGCCAAGACCTATGTGCTTATGGACGGCGACTATTACGTAGTCGTAGGCGGCGACGCTCACGAGGCGACCAACAATCTGCTTATGGCTAAGAAAGCGAACGGCGTCGGAATAGACGAGAGCAAGATGGTCGGTACCGGCGATGCAAGCAAGGCAGTTAAGTTCACGCTCAATTACAGTTCCGACAAGTATGCTTTCTCGGATAACGTGTCATCTTTCACGGGGACCAAAGGAATGAGAATAACCAACCTGTTCGACTTTGCCGACATCAATCGTTATGAAGGCAAAGGCGACAACAGGGTGGAGTATTACAGCAGAGACGCATGGAATAAGGTATCTCTCGACATGGTAAACGGTTACGCAAAAGTCAGGGCGACCGAAAAGCTCGCAAGAGACATCTATGCGCAGGTTCCGGACGAAACGGGCGTGTACAACAATATGCCGAGTGTTCCCGACAAGTATAAGCAGCCCATACCAAAGGACAACAGAGAGTATCCTACCATGGGCGCCGACAACGGTCTGTCTCTGATTGACCTCAGAGTGGACTCCGAAGGCAACCCCATAAGCTACTTCGATCCGGTTTGGGACAAGCTGCTCGACCAGCTCACCTGGGAAGAAATGGCGCTGTTGCCCACCAAGGGACAGCGTACCACCGAAGCGCTTGCAAGCGTAAACAAGCCCGGTACGCGCCACGACAACGGGCCGAACGGCTTCAGCACCACCTATTTAAGCAACAACGTAAACGGTCTTGCATACCTTAAAGAAGTCGAAGCGGGACATGTTGACGAAAACGGTAATATTACGGCGGAGGCTAACAAGCATCTGCAGGGCGGAAGAAACGCAACCAAGACCACGGGATATCCTTCCAATGCGACGCTCGCGGGTTCCTTCAACAAGCAGCTTGCCCGTGAAGTCGGCGATCTGATAGGCGAGGACGGACTTTGGTCGGGCAGACAGGGATTGTTCGGCTTGGGCATGAACATCCATCGTTCTTCCTACCTCGGCAGAACTTGCGAGTATTACAGCGAGGACGGTATGCTTACGGGTATTATCGGCGCGCACGAAACCGCCGGTATCGAGAGTAAGGGCGTACACGTGTACAACAAGCACTGCGCGCTTAACGATCAGGAGTTCAACCGTCACGGCGTTGCTTGCTGGATCCCCGAGCAGGCGCTCCGCGAGATATATCTCCGCGCATTCGAGCTTCCCATTACGATGGGCGGCGGCACCGGCACGATGGCTTCCTTCTCCTGTTTCGGTCCTTACAGCGGCGCCGCATGCAGAGCGCTCGGTACCGACTTCCTTAAGGGCGAATGCGGTATGCTCGGTCTCATAGTCACCGACTACTACGGAGATATGAACGGCAACCAAAATATCGACCCGTATTTCGAACAGGTTTACGGCAACTACATCGGCGGTTGCGACCTCTGCGACGGCAATCAGCCGAGTACCGGTAACCACTTTGCCAAATATAAAGACGGTTACGGCGAGATGGCATGGGCGCTCAGAGATTCCGCCAAGAGATTCCTGTATTATACGCTTACTTCGAGCGCTATGAACGGCATGGCTTCGGGCGCAAGGATAATACAGCTCACGCCTTGGTGGAAAACGCTTCTGCTTACTTTTGATATCATATTCGGTATCATAGTCGTAGGTCTTGCGGCATGGGCGGTAGTGGATTACGTGTTTGAATTCAAAAAGAGAGGCACGTTGAGATAACCGCTCGTTAAATTAAATATAAAAAGCAACGGCAAGTCGCATTCGTGCGGCTTGCCGTTACGATCCGAAAGACTGTTCGGATGAAAAGATTTCCTGTTTTTACGGTTTCCGCAGGCATAGTCCTGCGGAAACCGTTTTTTGTCAGAATACAAATATAGCAGGGTGCACGATAAGCGGGATATTTCCCTGCGGCGGGAGCGCCGCCGTTTTTTATTTAATAAATGTTGACATGTCGCTTCCCGTGTGATATAATACTTATACAATAACTAAAGGGGGATTTGCATTATGCGTATCGACTTTCAAAGCAAGAACTACAAAGCCAAAGACTCACTTAAAGAAGTGATCGAAAAAAAGATCCAGCGTCTGGATAAGTATTTTGACGACGACGTGACCGTAAAGGTCATGATGCGTGAAAGTAAAAATATCGAGACTATGGAGCTTACCATTTTCCTCGGAAGCACCGTACTTCGCGCCGAAGTGTCCGGCGAAGTGGGGCAGACCATGTACGATCTCATCGACATCGTTCTTCCCAAACTCGAAAAGCAAATCAAGAAATATCATACTATACTCGCAAGCAAGAGCAAGAAGTTCAGACAGAAAGCTCTTGTCGAAACGATCAAAGCCGAAGAAAAGCAGGTCAACGAAGTCGTCCGTACCAAGTCTTTCGATCTCGTCGCAATGGACGAGGACGAAGCTATGGCGGAACTCGAGCTCGTCGGACACTCTTTCTTCGTATATCTCAACAAAAATACGCATAAAGTCAACGTCATTTACAAGAGAAACGACGGAAATTACGGCAATATCGAAGCAAACGTATAATATGGGGATAAAACACTCGAAAGGGTGTTTTATTCTAGGAAGCAAATTTGCTTGCTTGCAAGGGCAAATTTGCGACACCGACAAAAGGTGTTGCCGCCGCTTGCGGCGGGAAGCGAGCAAAGCTCGCGCCCCGGGAAATCCCGGGACAAAACCACTTTTATTGCCGTAATGAATGCCTTTATGCCTGACATAGTATACTTTTTTTAAGAGAGGAGATTATATGAAACTCAAATTCGATTACAATTACATGATGTCCGACGTCATCGGCGAGCACGGTATCGATCCCAAGTGCATCGATAAAAATGCGAAAAAGATCGGCGCGGCGTTTGACGACGTACTTGCCAACTGCGGCAAAGGCTGGCAGGAGTGGAGCGAGCTTCCTTATATCGATCCGTCCGATCTCGACAGCATGATTGCGAGAATGGACGACGTCCGCTCCAAAGCGTCGGCTTTCGTAGTGCTCGGCATAGGCGGCAGCGCGCTCGGTCCGATCTCGGTCGTTCAGGCGCTTCTGAATATGCGGCTTAACGAACTTCCGTCCTCTGCGCTCAAGGCTGCCGGACTTCCCAAATTGTACATCGAGGACAATATCGATCCCGAGAGAATGCACGAGCTTCTCGAGCTTATCGACCTGAAAACGACGTATTTCAACGTCATTACCAAGAGCGGCGAAACGAGCGAAACGCTCGCGCAGTTCCTCGTGCTTTACGACCTCATGAAAAAAGCGGTCGGCAAAGAGGAAGCGAAGAAGCATTTCATTGCGACGACTACGATCGGTAAAGGCACGCTTTACAATCTCGCGCAGAAAGAAGGTTTCGTGACTTACGGTATCGGCGCGGGCGTGGGCGGACGTTTCTCCGTTCTGTCCAACGTCGGACTCGTACCGTTTGCGGCAATGGGGATAGATATAAAGAAACTGCTTGCCGGCGCGAAAGTCATGAGCGAGGCTTGCCGCGTGTCCGACGTCAGAAAGAACCCCGCGCTTATGACCGCTTTCCTTCAGTGCATGGCTATGGAAAAGGGCGCGAATATTTCGGTCATGATGCCGTATGCCGACAGCCTGAAATATATGTCCGACTTCTATTGCCAGATATGGGCGGAATCGCTCGGCAAGGCGAAGGATAAGGACGGAAAAACCGTTCACGCCGGTCAGACTCCGGCGAAAGCGCTCGGC